>PMLH01000420.1:0-8897 GCA_003159055.1 Myxococcales bacterium | reverse complement strand
GTTACCGCGACAGGCTCCTAGCCAAGCTGGCGGCTCGCGAATTTCACCCGGTTTTCGCCGTCCATGGTAGCGTGCGCCACCATGGCCAAATCACCTTGCCCAATTTCCAAGACACAATTCCTCGAGAAGGCCGAACCGGTGAAGATCACCATCGGCACCACCGAGCTTGTCGCAGACAAACGCGAGTTCTCGACCGGATCGTTCGGCTGGTATTACAACGGCNNACCACCTTCGCCAACGCGACAAATCCGGGGCTGCTAGGGCGCCATCACCAGGTCGGGGTGCCGCAGGTTCCAGTGGTTCATGAGGGTGAGGAAGTCGTCCTGATCGGGGTTGACTGCCCACGCGGTTAGGAGCGACACGGCGGCGAGCCCCAGTCCCGCTCCCACGGTCCACCTGTCGGCGTTGTTCCAGCCTTGGTTGGACAAGCCGCGGAATGTGCCGAAAACGGCGGCGGCCACTCCGACCACGGCGCCCACGTAGACCAGCTGGCGGGCCGTCTCGTGCCTCCTGGCATGCGCATCGACCTGCGCGAAGATCAGCGAGTCGGACTGGGTGAGCTCGGCCAGCCGCGCCCAGTCCGCGACGTAGACGGGCGGCTTCGCTTGTATGCAGGCGACCGCTGCGACCGGCGCCTTGGGCTTGGAAACGGCCTTCTCCACGGGCTTTGCCTCCACGACGACGGCGGGTTTCTGCGACGACGCCCGGTCGGTGAGGGCGCCGCTTACAGCCGGACCATTCGCGGCGTTGGTCGTGTCGGGCTCCGCCGAGGCGGAAAGGGCGTGGGTCGCACCAAGGAAGCTCAAGCTGGCGATGATCGCGACCATGCTATTGTGACGCATCGGCAACAATGTATATCAAACCGGCAGGTCGTGACAGGCGGAGTCGCGGCATCCCGACCGGGTCCATGCCCGGGTGTCCCCAAACCCGGTCGGGGGAGCCCGAGCAGCGCCACCTACCCGGCGAGAGGATGGCGCCAGCGCAGACCCGGGATGCGCGCGAAGTCTGCGTCGCTGCTGACCCACTCGCAGCCGTGCTCGATGGCCACGGCGGCGTGATAGACATCGGCGACGAAGGCGCCGCAAGCCAGGGTCTTGGCGCACAATTCGCGGAAGATCTCCCAGTGTCGCGGTCCAGGCCGGACCGGGCGACAGCCAGGGTGGCCCGTGATCTGATCCAGAAACCCCATCGCTTTGGCGGGCGGGGTCGGGACCTCGAACACGCGCGGGTTGGTCACCAGGCGGAGGAAGCCAGACATCACCAGCTCAGACGCGGCGAAGGGCTCGTGTGCCGTGACCAGGGCCTCCAGCCATTTCGCGTAGGCACTGTGCTCGGGCGCGTCCAGGCGGTGCGCGTAGACCAGAACGTTCACGTCGGGCAGGAGCATGGTTCCCTCACCTCCCATCAGCCGCGCGCGAGGTCTTGGACAGGCCCACGCGTGCCTGATCCTCCTCATCGGATTCCTGTTTGAGCTGTCCCCACGACAGCCCCGGCCGCAGGCCACCGTGGCCGAACTCCACCAGCCGGAACCGCGCCTCGGCGGCAGTTCGCGACGGGCGAAGAACGTGTTCGCGCACCGCCGAGGTGACCAGATCGCTCAGGGTGATACCTTCTTGGCTTGCCCGCTTCTTGGCCTGCGAAAGCAGCGGGTCTGGTAAGCTGATGGTGGTTCTCATGCGTTAAAGCATAGCCCATTCGCATCTACGCATCAACAGATACATCAAGATGCAGTCCGAGCGGTCGGCAATCTGATTTCTGCGGTCTGTGCATTGGACAATGGCGGACTTGTTCGGGCTAGCCTCCGCAGCACGACCCATGCTATTGAGTGAACCATGATTCGCAGTTCTCGCTCGTGGTTGCTCGTCACTGTTGCCGCGCTGTTGGGTTCCGTAGTCACTTCTTCGCTCGTCTCAATCGCGCAAGCGACCGGAGGCGTGCAGGTTCGTGCTGGTGCCACCACGTGGGAATACAAGCTGATCTACCGAGTGCGAAGCTGGGAAAAGGCGAATGAGGGTACTGTATCGCTGATGGGCATTCCGATTCAGCAGCGGAGCTTCTGGTGGAAGTTCGGCGACTGGACGAACTTTGATGGAGACACCGAGCTGCCCGCTGGCACAAAAATTGAGACATTGGTTTCGAGGTTGGGCAGCGACGGATGGGAGCTTGTTTCTGTGGCGCCCGTTTCCTCATTCGCGGGGTCGGCGAGCGCTGGAAACAGCGACATGGCGCTGGCGGGCGCTACGTCGGAGATGCTGTATTGGTTCAAACGGCCCAAGAGGTAGGCGGGGGCCCCAATACGCGTGGCGATCGGCATCGCACGCGACGAGCCGACCAGAGCATGATCCGAACAAGCGCCATTCCTTATCTTCATCGGTACCACTAGACTGCACTGCACCGTCAACCGACGCGAGGTCGGAAAGATATGTCGATCACTGGCAGCCTCGAAAGGAGGCGAATCCCAATGCCCTCCCCATCCTCCCGTGTGCTATCCGGCTTGCTCGTCCTCGGTGCGTTGGTCGCGTGTTCGAGCAAGCAAACGTCGACACCGCCCACCGATGGGGCCCCGGAGCTTGCAGCCCGAGCCGATGCGCCGGAGCCGGACACGACGAGAGCCGTGTCGGACAGCCTGCCGGCGAACGCCGACGTTCCGGAGCCGACGTCCGATGTGCCTGCGCCGCGAGCGGACGCCGCCGCGAGCGGCGCGGACGCGGGCGACCTGAGGGACGGCACGGGACTCTACGGCGACACGCCGGACGTCACCGCTGGGCTGCTCGATGCGCGGACCGAGGTGGGCGGCGATACCGGCCGGGACGCCATCTCAGCCGACCGAGGGGACGAGACGGGCGCGGGGAAGGATACCAACACCGGCGCGGGAGAGGCCCCCGGCCCGAGCACCGACACGGGCAGCGGTGTCGCACCGACCTTCGCCGCGGAGATGACCAAGACCGATCAGGCGCTCTTCTATGGCCGCGCCGGCAACGGCGGCAGCAACACCTTCGGCGTCGCGAACGCCTCCGCCGCCGACAACAACGCCGCCGAGCTGGTCTTCAAGGGCAACGCCACGCTCGGCCCGTCGGACAAGCTGTCGCCCGACTTCGCCACCGAGATCGGCACCAACGACGGCACCTTCCGCTACGGCACCTACCGGACGCGCGTGCAGCTGGCTCGCTGTTCGGAGAATGAAGAGCTGGTGAACGGCATCTTCACCTACTTCAACGACGGCAAGGATCACGACGGCGACGGCCTGGTCGACAATTCCGAGATCGACATCGAGATCCTGTGCAGCGACCCGTCGATCATCTCTCTGACCATCTGGTCCGAATACACCTCGGACACGGCCAAGAAAGCCGCCTCCCGTGTCGTCCGAACTAAGACCGGCGCGTACGAGGACTACACCAACGACGAGACCCTGGTCGGGCAAGGCACGCTTCCCGAGCTGAAGCTGGTGGGGTTTCCCGCCGCCGACACGTTCTACGAGATGGGCTTCGAGTGGCACGCGGACCGGATTCGCTATTTCATCGTCATCGGCGGTACCGAGGTGACGCTGTGGACGTTCGCCGACAAGAGCTACATCCCCACGCTGCCCGCGGCTTTCTTGTTCAACGTGTGGCACTCGACCGACTGGTGGAACAGCGCGGGGACGGCCGACTATCCGGCCAGCGACGCGGTGATGAGGATCGACTGGTTCCGCTACTGGAAGGAGTGACGCCGGAAATTTTCGGAGTGGATTGAACGAAATCGTCTCCTGCGGGAACCTGCCCAGCGCCGTCTTGCCCTGGCGCCAGCGGGCTTGTGATGCAGTCCGAGCGGTCGCGAACACTTGCTCCGGGCAGCTATCAACCAGAAAACTGCGGCAATGCCGAGATCCTCGCCACGAGATCGGCAGGAGCATCGCTGGGCAGGGGCGCATCCGGGCGCGAGAGCCGGGCCAGCCAGCTGCGATCGAGAGGCCGCGCCAGATCCGCGGGTAGGGTGGCGGCGGCGGTGGTGACGGCCTTCTCGCCGATCGACTCGCCCACACCCACGGCCCAACCGGCGAGGAGCAGTGCCGCTCGCACCGCCGTGGAGGCGCTGTACGTGAAGAGGGTGCAGTGCGCGTTGGCCACACGACGAACGGCCGCAAACGCGGCGATGGTCCACAAGTCTGGGTTGGCCTTCGGGGAGAACGGATCCCAGAACACGATGTCGGCTAGACCCGTTTCGCTGGCCAGGGCATCCCGCACGTCGCCGTGGTGAAGGCGCCAGTAGGTCCGCTCGCTCTCGTGTCTCCCATGGGCCAGCAGTGCGCGCGCGGCCTCGCCGTTTTCGCCGTCCAAGGCGAAGTCGTACGGGTGGGCCAAGGCAAGCTCCAGCGCGCCGAGATCGCGTTCGAAGCTGACCAACTCAAGCCGGGCCGCACCCGCCGGCGCTCGCTCGGATTCGATGCGCGCGGCCGCCGCATTCGAGCCAGCCCCCATGCCAACATCGAACAGCACGAGATTGCGTCCCACGGTGGTTTGCAGCCGCTCGGCCAGACGCGACTGACGAACATACAATTGTTCGGACTCGACCAGCGGCCCCACCCCCGGATGCATCACCTCACCCGCATCCAGGCTGCGCATCGCTACCAGCCCCTTGCGCGTGCGAACCACCTCGTGGCTCATGCAACGCTCTCGCTGTGCTCGTGGCGATCCATTTCGGCAAGCTTCTGCTTCGCGAACGCTGCGTACATGCCGGCGTCGATGGCCGCGCGCGCCTGGCGCATGAGCTCGAGGTAGTAGTGGAGATTGTGGATGGTGAGCAACCTCGGTCCGAGCGGTTCGCTGCATTTGACCAGGTGGTGCAGGTAAGCGCGGGAATAGGTCCGGCACGTGGAACACGCACACGTCGCATCGAGCGGTTCATCCGACGTCAGGTGGGCGCCTCGGCTGATGCGGACGCGACCTGTCGACGTGAAACCTGTTCCTTGCCAGGCCATGCGCGTGGGGATCACACAGTCGAACATATCCACGCCGCAGCCGATGGCGATCAGCAAGTCGGGCGGCGTGCCCACGCCCATCAGATAGCGTGGCGCCGTGGACGGCAAGAGATCTGCTGCGAACGCGGTCATGTCCTCGCGCTGAGCGCGTGTGTCGCCCACCGCCAAGCCACCGATGGCGTAACCATCAAACGGGTGATCGGTGAGAAAGCGCGCCGATTCCTGCCTGAGCGCAGGAACCAGACCGCCTTGCACGATGGCAAACAGCGCCTGCTCCGGATTGCTTCGCGCGGCCAAGCTGCGCAACGCCCAACGATGGGTTCTCTCCATGGCGGCGCGTCCCACACTTTCATCGGCGGTGGCGGCGATGCACTCGTCCAGGACCATCATGATGTCCGAGCCGATGGCAGTCTGCATTTCGATCGAGCCCTCGGGCGTCAGGTGATAATGCCGGCCGTCGATGTAGCTGCGGAAGCGCGCGCCGTCCTCGGACATGGTGCGTTCCTCGGGCAGCGAGAAAATCTGGTAGCCGCCCGAGTCGGTGAGCACCAGGCCCGGCCAGCGCATGAAAGGATGAATCCCTCCCACGCGACGAAACTGATCGAGCCCGGGGCGCAAGAGCAGGTGGTAGGTGTTGGCCAGGATGATCGAGGCACCGAGCGCCGTCAGCTCGTCGGGCGCGATGCCGGTCACCGTGGCGCGCGTGCCCACCGGCATGAACACAGGGGTCTCCACCGTGCCGCGCGAAGTCCGCAAAGTTCCACGCCGAGCCCGCGATCCCGGATCGCGCGCGCCCAGCGAAAATGAAAAAGCCATGGTCCAACCTACTTGGGGAATCGCGCGCGGGGAAGATTCCTTGTCAGGCAATCGCGAACTACCCTCGGTGGACACAGTCCGGCCACCTCACCCTGGTGCTTGCTCGCCGCCCTGGCCGCGGCAAGGCTCTTCCGTCGGCGCAGCTAACCAGTGTCACTTGTGGCTGAAACGGCGGTAGAGCAGCGCAAAGAGAACCACCTGTGCGATGACAGGCACAACGCAGACCATGACGACGTAGCGGATTTTGCGCAGGCTGCGCCGCCAGCGTGTCGCGGGTTGCAATCGTTCGCCAAGACCGGTGACCACAACCTCGGCGGGATGATCCAAGTCCGCCTTCATGGCGGTGGCGCTGGGATAGCGCTCGCTCGGATCGCGGCGAAGTGCGCGCAGGACGATCTCTTCGGCCTCGCGCGAAAGGCCCGGATTCAGGCTGCGCGGGGACGGCGGATCGCCGACCAGTCGAGCGCTGCCCACGCCGAAAGCATCGTCGCCGGGGAAGGGCGGCTGGCCAGTCAGCATTTCGTAGAGCACGGCGCCGATGCCGTAGATATCGACGCTGGTACGGCCCCTCTTGCGTTTGATCTGCTCGGGTGCGATGTAGCCAGAAGAACCGATGGCTGGTGGTGCGCCCGAGAACGCGAACCGGCTTGTCACCGTCGCGTGGGCCAAGCCAAAGTCGATAAGTCGGATGCCTCCGTCTGGACACAGCATGATGTTGGCTGGCTTCAAGTCGTAGTGGACAAATCCGCTCGCGTGGACATGTTCGAGCGCGGCGCAGACCTGGCTGGCGATGGCCAAGGCCTCGCGCTCCGGTAAGGTTCGCCGCTCGGTCAGGACCTCGGCCAGCGTTCGCCCTGGCACGTACTCGGTCACCATGTACGACCGCCGCTTGTCCTCGGGCAGGGGCAGGAACTTGAGCACGAAAGGATGGTGGAGTTGGCGGCCGATTTGCTCCTCGCGCTGGAAGATGGACCAACCACCCACACCACTCGAAAAGATGGGCAAGGGGACTTTGACCACGACGTGCTGATTCGCTTGCGCGAGGTCGTCCGCCTTGTAGAGAATCGACATGCCTCCACGGCCGAGCTCGTCCCGAAGAAGGAAGCGGCCATCCAGGATTTGCCCGGGCTCAGTCCTTAACACAGGCATGCATTCATCTCTCTACGCATGATCCGTGCCACCCCTGGCACGGCGTCGCCCGTGTATTCAACGCATGTGAGGACCTCGTTGTGCAAGCATAGCCGGCGAATCGGATTGCATCATGCACGATGGTTCCCTGGACCTGACGGCCACGCCGTGAATCAACTGCCGGCAGGCAACCCTGCGCCCACCTCCTACTGCTGCGCCTGTTGCTCGGCCTGCTTGGCGATGGCGTCGACTTCCTGCCCATTCGCCGCGCCGACTCGCACGTCGACGCCCATCGATTCACCGCCGCCGCCGCGGTGAAATCCGCGTACCGGACAGGCGTCGAGGTAGTCGAGCCCCACCGCGACCCGCACGTGCCGGCCTTGCGCGTGCACGGAATTCGCCACGTCGTATCCTTGCCAGCCCACGCCGTCGATCCACGCCTCGGCCCAGGCGTGGCTGGCCAATCCATGCACGCTGCCGTCGCTGTCCACCGTCATGTTCTTGGGCGCCAAGTAGCCACTGACATAGCGGGCGGGGATGTTCAGTCGCCGGCAGCACGACACGAACACGTGCGCGTGGTCCTGGCAAACGCCGGCACCCAGGGCGAACGCCTTTGCCGCAGGGGTCGCGACTTGCGTGACGCCCGCCTTGTAGTCGACCTTCTCACGCACGGCCGACATCAAGGACTCGATCGCGGCGGCGGGGTCGCTTGCGGTTTCGCTTCGGAACCTCTCGGTGAATCGAATCAGGGCATCGTCTTGGGCGGTGAGCTCGGTCGAGCGCATGAAAAGCTCGGGACTGTGCAGGCCGGTGTCGGGCGCTCCCAGGTATGGCTCGTCTTGCACGTCGACCTCACCGCGCGCCCGGATGCGAATCTCTTGGTGAGGCTTGTCGATGACCAGCACGTGCGCGCTGTTGCCGAAACCATCCACGAACGGCCGTGCGGGCCCGGGCAGATCCAAATGCCAATTGAGCACCTTCTGCTGTGCTGTCGACTGAGGAGACAGTCGCAGATACTGGATGGTGTAGTTGGCAGGCGTGGCGTAGCGATATTTTGTTTCGTGAACGATGGACAGTCGCATGGGCCCTCCGTCTAAACAGTCATCAGGAAGTCTTGTGCCATTTGTGAAGACAATTCGGCGATGCGGCGGATGATCTCCTCCAGGAACTCATGCAGTCCCTTGCCAAAGACGCGATCGATGCGCGCGAATCGCAAGCGTGCGTGAAGCTCGCCGGCCAGGCGTTGCGCCTCCAAGTCACGCGTGCCGGCCAGGGCGTCCAGATGCTCGACCACCTGACTCGCGCAAAAGCGCAGGCTGCGCGGCATCTCCAAACGCAGGATGAGCAGCTCGGCCACGCGTTCCGGCGTGATGACGTCGTGGTAGGTCTGGTGGTAGGCGCGAAAGGCACTGGCCTGACGCAGGACCGAGCCCCACGCGTAGTAGGTGGCGCCGGTCGCTTCGTCATTCATGTCTTTGAGCGACCGAAACTTGGTGTCGAGCAGGCGGGCGGTGCTGTCGGCACGTTCGAGGAACGTGCCGAGGCGAAGAAAGTGAAAGGTGTCATTGTGCAGGGTCGTGCCGTGCGAGACGCCGCGAAAGAGGTGCGAGCGATCCTTGACCCAATCGAGGAACTCGCGCAGGCCGCGGGTGCGCAGCCCACTCTCGTCCAAATCGCGCACCGCCAGCCAGGTGGTGTTGATGCTCTCCCACATCTCGGTCGAGATCACGGCGCGCAGGGCTCGGGCATTCTCACGCGCGGCGTGCATGCAAAACTTGATGCTGCAGGGACTCTCGGTATCGACGGCGAAGAAGCGCATAACGTCGGTCTCATTGAGCACGTGCTTGCGTTGCCTGAACTGGGGCGGATTACCCAGGCTCGCAAGGGCGTCTCTCCACTCTGTCTCGGGAGACGATCCGGCGAGATCGAGCAGAGCGTTGCGATAACTAACATCGAGCACACGGGCCAGGTTCTCGGCGCGCTCGATGTAGCGCCC
>PMLH01000391.1 GCA_003159055.1 Myxococcales bacterium | reverse complement strand
CATGGCCCTGGTCGACGCCGCGACGCTGGTGCTGGCGACCCCCACCGTGCTCAACGGTCCGCACCCTGCCGCGGTGTACGCCGCGTATCTGGCCGGCGCCATCAAGCCGAAGCTGCGCCACGCGGTGATCATCGGTTCGCAGGCCTGGGGCGGCAAAACGGTGGACACCCTCAAGGGGCTGCTCGCCGGGCTCAAGCTGGAAATGTTCGAGCCTCTGATGAGCAAGGGCCTGCCAACCGACGAAGACTTGGCCGCCGTCGACAAACTGGCGGAAGCGATTCGGTCGCGGCACGCGGCGCTGGGGTAGGCGCTCGACTGGACCCACGATCGTCGCTCCGAGGCCTCGGTTCCCTCTGCGCCCTCTCAGCGGCAGACCGCCGTGAGGATACGCGTCATCACACGCTTTGGTTGCTGCCGCAGCGGGGATCGCCTTGACAATCGGCACTCTGCTTTTCAAACTCGACTAAATTAGTCGGATTTAACGCAAAGGTCGAGGAACATGGCAGTGACACAGAAAAGCAAGTACGCGCTCCGAGCAGTCTTGGAATTGGGCATACGGTATGGGCAGGGTCCGGTGTCCATCGGGGAAATCGCGAAGGCACAGACCATACCGGCGGGGTTTCTGGAAGCGATCCTGGCGCAGCTCAAGCGAGCAAGCCTGGTGGAGTCGAGACGAGGGAACGAAGGCGGCTACGTGTTGGCGCGACCGCCGGCACGGATCTCGGTCGGGGACGTGCTTCGAGTCGTGCAGGGAACCTTGGCCGAATCCGAGGTGTCCCACGGACAGGGCAACGGATCGCAGGCCTCGCAAGTGGTGTTCACGCCGATTTGGGAGGCTGCGGTGCGATCGGCCAGCGCGGTGTACGACGTCGCCAGTTTCCAGACGCTGATCGAGCGCTACCGAGCCGTTCTCGGAAACCACGCGCCCGACTATTCGATCTGATTCTTTCCGCAGAACTTGCGCGCACCCGCCTGCTTGTGACCTGATACGGGTCAATGACCCGCGAGGAAATAGGCGGCACGCGCGACGCCGGCCCCGAAGCGCCGGATTCGGTCGGCTGGACCACGGCCCAAACCATCCGACTGGTCTCGCCGGACGCGCCGATGGAACTGGAGCTGGGCGGGCACCTAGGCCCGGTCGATGTCGAGTACGAGACCTACGGCACCCTTTCACCCCGTAAGGACAACGTGATTTTCGTCGGGCACGCGCTCTCGGGCGACGCGCACGTGGCCGGTTGGGACAAGGAAACCGAGGCCAACGGCCGGGCCTGGCGGCGGCGGAAGCCGGGCTGGTGGGACGCCGTGGTCGGGCCGGGCAAGGCCATTGATACCCAGCGTTACTTCGTCATTTGTCCGAACGTGCTCGGCAGTTGCTACGGCACGACCGGTCCCTCTTCCGTCGATCCGCGCACCGGAAAGCCGTATGGGCTTAGCTTCCCCATGGTCACTGTCGGCGATTGGGTGAAGCTGCACGCAAAGCTGCTCGATGCCCTCGGCATCGCACGCGTGGCGGCCGTCGTGGGCGGCTCGCTCGGCGGCCAGCAGTCGCTGGAAATGGCCCTGGCCTATCCGGACCGTGTCGAACGCGCGGTGATCCTAGCTTCCAGCGCGCGACTGTCGGCGCAAGGATTGGCCTTCAACGCCGTCGCCCGCTACTGCATCCTCAACGACCCGAATTTCAATGGCGGCGACTACTACGGTCGCGGCACCGGGCCCGACGCCGGGCTCGCCGCCGCCCGCATGCTCGCCCACATCACCTATCTCTCCGACGAAGGCATGCACGAGAAGTTCGGCCGTCGGCTGCAATCGGCCAGCGAACAGAAAGCCGGGTTTGGCATCGAGTTCGCCGTGGAAAGCTATCTCGACTACCAGGGCCGCGCCTTCGTCGAGAGATTCGACGCCAACAGCTACCTTTACGTCACCCGCGCGATGGACTACTACGACGCCGCGGCGACCTGGGGCGGCGGTAGCCTGGTCGAGGCGTGCCGGCGCGCGCGGGCGCATGCGCTCGTGGTTTCCTTCGACTCGGACTGGCTGTATCCGCCGGGCGACTGCAAGCAGTTGGCGCTTGCCCTGGCAAAAACCGGCTCCAAGGTGACCTTTGCCAATGTGCCATCGCGCTTCGGACACGACTCGTTCCTCGTCGAAACCCAAAAAGTCGGCCGCCTGCTACGCGGCTTTCTTGCCCACTAGGAGCAACCCTTGAGCCAACCACGCGCCGACCAGGATCTGGTAACCCTTCGGGGCCTAGCCCGCCTCCCGGAGGGCGTTTTCGAGCGTCGGGCCGCCGAAATCAGCGCGCTGATGAAGGCGCGCCAAGCGAACAGCGCCCCGGAAGGCACGGGAGCGCGCTGGCAGGAGGAGATCATCTCGCGCGAAATCCCGATTGGCGCTTCGGTGCTCGACCTCGGCTGCGGCGATGGATTTCTGCTGGAACGACTGATCCGCGAACGCAATGTGCGCGGCCAAGGCGTAGAAATCGACCCTGACCAGGTCTTTTCCTGCGTGGATCGCGGCGTGCCGGTTATCCAGGCCGACCTCGGCACCGGCCTTGCCTGGTGCCCCGACAAGACCTTCGATGTCGTCGTCCTAGAGGAAACCCTGCAAACCCTGCAGAACCCGCGCCAGGTGCTCGACGAAATGCTGCGGGTCGGGAGGCGCGGCATCGTCTCATTTCCAAACTTCGCCCACTACCGCGTCGTGGTCGACTTGGCGGCCCGCAGCCGCATGCCCGTGACGGAACGGCTGCCGTACTATTGGTACGAATCGGCCAACATCCACCTGCTCACCCTGCGCGATCTGCTAGACTGGGCTTCGTCCAGTGGAGTTCGAATTGTGTCCGGTTACGCGCTGGTCGAGGGCGTTCCTCGCGAGCTGCGAGCAGACGACGACCTGGTCGCCGAAGAGGTGCTGGTCGTGGTCGAAAGGGCTTGAATGAGGCAAGCCGTTCCCGCCGATCTTCTGGCTCGGTACGATTCGGTGGGTCCGCGCTACACGTCCTACCCGACTGCGGTCGACTTCCACGCCGGCTACACGGAGGTCGACTACCGCCGTTCGCTGGCGGCGGCCAACCAGCTGGGCGACGCCCCGCTTTCCGTCTACACGCACATTCCATTTTGCATCGAGCGCTGCTGGTTTTGCGGCTGCCACACCTACGCGACCACGCGCCATGACGTGGTGACGCCGTACCTCGACCATCTGGAGGTTGAGATGGAGCGCGTGGCCAGCCTTCTGCCGGACCGGCGACTGGTCGCGCAGTACCATCTGGGCGGTGGAACGCCGACCTACCTTTTGCCCGAGGAACTGCGACGTTTGGTTAGAAACTTCGAGCGTCACTTCAAGTTCTTGCCGAACGCGGAGCGGGCCATCGAGGTCGACCCTCGGGTGACCACGACCGACCACATCGAGGCGCTGGGCGAGCTCGGCTTTTCGCGCATCTCGATGGGCGTGCAGGACTTCGATCCCGAGGTTCAGCAGGCCATCGGACGGCAGCAGCCCCTCGAGGCAACCGAGCGGCTGGTCGAGTGCGCGCGCGCGAACCGGTTCGGCGGCGTCAACCTGGACCTCATCTACGGGCTGCCCAGGCAGACCCCCGCCAGCTTCACCAGGACGGTCGCCCAGGCCATCGCCCTGCGCCCGGACCGGGTGGCGGCCTATTCCTTCGCCTACCTGCCAAACCAGCGCGGGCATCAACGGCAAATCAAACGCCCCGCCCTGCCCGGCCGCGACGACAAGTTCGCGCTGCTGGCGATCGCGCGCGAAGGCTTCATGGACGCCGGCTACCAAGCCATCGGCATGGACCACTTCGCCCTGCCCACGGACGAGCTTTCCATCGCCCAGCGCGAGGGGCGCCTGCAGCGCAACTTCA
>PMLH01000388.1 GCA_003159055.1 Myxococcales bacterium | reverse complement strand
GCGCGAGAGAAGCTCCACCATTCGCACGGGAGCAGGTTTTTCGGGATTGGCAATAAGCGCATCGCGGAACGCGACTGATGTCGCGCTGCTCATACCCAACTCGAAGAGCGGATGCACGCGCAATAACAAATCCAGCACCGTTTCGATGATGCTCCTGATGTTCGCCGACAAGCTTCCCCGCCCGGCGCGCCCAACCATTTCCCGCAGGATTTGCGGCAGCTCGAATTCCCGGTGAATCACCGCTGCTAGCAGTGCCTCCTTGTTCTTGTAGCGATGAAAAAGGATCCCTTCGGATACCCCCGCCCGAGATGCGATCTCGGCCGTGGTCGCACCATGGCCATGCTCGCGGAACACGTCGCCAGCCGCATCGAGAATGGTCTCGGCCTTGATGCTTTGAGGACGTCCGCGCATGCATTATAAAGTATAACTACAATAATTAGGCGTCAAGGGCGCGCACCGACAAAAAGTGCCCGGCCATTTTCCTTGGTGTTGAGCCCGCTGAGGGGTGAGCGACAGGCGACCTTGATTCCAGCTGTGTACCTCCCCGAATTCTGTCCAGAATTCCACCGGCGACTTTCCGGACACCACGGGAAACGGCGCAGACGTGCAAAAGCGAGTTCAACCGATCTGCAGTCGTTCCTCGTTCAATTTGAAGGAACGTCGCGCGGCCGATACCCATCGACGAGTCTGGTCATCAGGGGATGCTACGGACGGGATTTCAGTCGCGGAGGCGACGCCGATCGCCATGCGGCGGCTGGGCCAAGCCGAGCTCCCCGTACGGTCCGTCAAAGAGGCGCCCCCAGGCTCCGAGCTTGGCGCTCGATGGGCCTTGGTCTTCGCCGGCATCATTTCTTGGAGCCACGGGCGCGTTCGATGGTTGACGAATCTATATATTGAGCATACGATCAATATATCATGCGCGGCCGTCCCACTAGCATCCGAGACGAAGAGATCCTCGACGCTGCACGAGACGTGTTTCGTGAGGATGGTCACGCCACCACGACCGCCAAGATCGCGAAGCGCGCACGTGTGTCCCAGGGAATCCTCTTCTACCGCTACCAGAGCAAGGAAGCCCTGCTGGCAGCGGTGATACACCGGGAGACGCAACCGCCGGATCTGCTGCGCGAGGTCGTCAAGAGCGCCGGGAAGGAAAGTGTTGCGGGAAACCTCGAACGAATCGTCGAAGCGTTGCTCGACAATGTGTCCCGTGTGCACCCGTTCCTGGAATTGGCGATGACGAGCCCCACGTCGGGGGAGATCCACAAGCTCATCTTCACCAAGGCTACGAAACCGCCGCCGCAGCAGATTGTGGAGCTCATCGCGAGCTACTTCGCGGCCGAGATGGCACTCGGCAGGATCCGGTTCATTGATGCGAACGCAGCGGCGCGGGCGACTTTCGGCGCCTGTATCGACTACGTACGGTCCGGGCAAGCGGCTCGGGGCCATGGCGACCGACGAGCATTCGTCCGGGGACTCGTTGATATCCTCTCCTACGGGACCATCAAGACCTCCAAATCCAAGCGACAAGGGTGAATGCTGTGCGGCTCACGACTCGGAACTCCATCGACCATTATTTGATCGTCGGGTCAATAATTGCGCTGTGTTCGCCACATTGGTCAGCTCGGGCCTTCCTCATCTTGAGCAGTCTTGCCATCGCCGGATGCAGCGTCGGTCCGAACTATCGAAAGACGGGGCCGGACGCGCCTGCCAGGTGGAACCGCCTAGAGACGGCGAGCACGGTGACAGATGCCGGCGCCGCTGGCGACCTCAGCCGATGGTGGCGACGCTTGAATGATCCGCTCCTGTCCGAGCTTGTGGACGAGGCGCAGCGACAGAGTCTGGATTTGCGCAAAGCTCAGGCTCGTCTGCGGGAGGCTCGCGCGCGCCTGGGTGTGGCGAGTGCCGGGCGTTATCCCAGCCTGGACGTTTCCGTTTCGGCCAGCCGCTCCGGTTCGGTCGTTGGCGCAAGCACGCCGGCCGGCAGCACCGCGACCATCGCGGGAGACCAGTTCAACGCCGGCTTCGATGCGAGCTGGGAGGTCGACCTGTTCGGTGGCGTACATCGCGGCGTCGAGGCGGCCCAGGCCGATCAAGAATCGGCGGTCGCGAGTCTCGATGACGCTCGCGTCTCACTCGTTGCCGAGGTGGCTAAGAGCTATGTCGAGGTTCGGTCCCTGCAGATCCGACTCGACATCGCCCGTACCAACCTCTCGAGCCAGAGTGAGACGCTGCAGCTCACCGAGCTGCGCGCCCGAGCCGGCTTGGTCAACACCCAGGATGTGGAGCAAGCACGTAGCAATCGGGAACAGACCCTCGCACAAATCCCCAGTCTCGAGACCAGCCTGGCCGAGGCGGAGCACCGCCTGGACATCCTGCTGGGAAGGGCACCTGGCACCTCGCACGCGCGCCTCTCTACCGCGGGCACGCTGCCCGAAATTCCGTCGCGAGTCGCGGTGGGGATTCCCGCCGACACCCTGCGCCAGAGGGCCGACGTCCGCGCTGCCGAGCGGAAGCTCGCGGCAGAGACCGCCCGCGTCGGGGTTGCCGAAGCTGCTCGCTACCCGAGCTTCAAGCTCTCAGGATCGATCGGACTGGAAGCGCTGGCGCAGAGCGTTACGGGCACCAGCACCGGCATCTCCTATTCGCTGCTGGGTGGAATCACCGCACCGATCTTCAACGCCGGTCGCCTGAAGAATCAGGTCGAGGCGCAGGACGCGGTCCGCGAGCAGGCGCAGGTGACCTACGAACAGGTGGTGCTCACGGCGCTTCAAGACGTCGAGAATGCGCTCGTGGCCCTGGCCCGCAACCGCGAGCGCAGCGATGCCTTGGCCCGTGCGGCCGAGGCTTCAAGTGCAGCCGCGCAACTGGCAAGACAGCGCTACAGCGCCGGGGTCATCGACTTTCAGTCGGTGATTGATACCGAGCGCACCGTCCTGTCCGTGCAAGATAACCTGGCCAGCACCCGCGCCGACGGGGTGCTTGCGCTTATCCGTCTCTACAAGGCGCTTGGGGGAGGTTGGTCGCAAGAGACCCAACCTCGCTCGGCAAACGAGAGTGCTTCATGAAATCCATCGAGACGATCAAGACAGCCCAACCTGCACCTCTGGCCACCCTCCTCAAAGCCGAGTCCGGCGGGTTCTTCTCGCGACGCCGACGTTGGCTCATCGGCGTTGCCATCGTCGTCATCGCCGTTGTGGCGGCACTCTCGCGCTTTCGGCCGAGTGGGCAAGCGCCGGGACAGCGCTACACCACCGAGCCGGTCACGAGGGGTACGCTGGTGGTCAAGGTATCCGCCACCGGCAACCTGCAGCCGACCAACAAGGTCGAGGTTGGCAGCGAGCTCTCTGGCATCGTCACCCAGGTGCTGGTTGACGAGAACGACCGCGTGAAGAAGGGCCAGGTGCTGGCGCAGCTCGATCTCTCCAAGCTCAAGGACGCCGTGACGAAGTCGCGCGCCACGCTGGCGGCCGCGGACGCGCAGGTACTCCAGGCGCGGGCGACGGTGGAGGAAGCGCGCGCCCAGCTTGCGCGGTATCGGCAAGTCTCGGAGCTTTCGGGTGGGAAGGTGCCCTCGAAGAGTGAGATGGCCACCGCGGAGGCCAACCTGACGCGTGCCGAGGCGAACCAGGGCAGTGCCAGCGCGAGCGTCACCCAGGCTCGGGCGAATCTGCAATCGGACGAGACCAGCCTCGCCAAGGCCACCATCCGATCGCCCATCGACGGCATCGTGCTCACCCGCAAAGTAGAGCCGGGGCAGACGGTGGCGGCCACGCTGCAGGCACCGGTGCTGTTCACCCTGGCCGAGGATCTGGCCAAGATGAAACTGCAAGTAGACATCGACGAGGCCGACGTCGGCCAGGTGCGGGTGGGCCAAGCCGCCACTTTCACCGTCGATGCCTGGCCCGGACGCAAGTACGTCGGCATCATCACACGGGTTGGCTACGGCTCGCAGACCAAGGACAACGTGGTCTCCTACCCGACGGTGCTCGCGGTGAGCAACGACGACTTGAGCTTGCGCCCCGGCATGACCGGCACCGCTGACATTGTCACGGTTACCCACGAAAATGTCCTGCTAGTGCCGAACGCAGCCCTGCGCTTCACGCCCGCTTCCACCAGCGCGCCGGCGGGAGGACCACCTGGAGGCTTCGTGGGCAAGCTGATGCCGCGGCCTCCGAGCCAGCCAGCGAAGCCTCCCGTGTCGGCGGCGAATGGCCGGCCGAGAGTCTGGGTGCCGCGCGACGGTCAGGCTACTGCGATCGATATTCAAACCGGCGCCACGAACGGCCAGGTGACCGAGGTCCTCGGGACAGCGCTGGCCGCTGGCGCGCAGGTCATCACCGATGTGGCGGGCTCGCAGCCATGAGCGACGACGCGCTCATCCAGATGTCCGCCGTTACCAAGACCTACGGGCGCGGCCAGGCGGCATTCCAAGCTCTGAAGGGCATCGATCTCTCCATCGCGGCTGGCGACTTCGTCGCCGTCATGGGGCCGAGTGGCTCCGGCAAGTCGACGACCATGAACATCCTTGGTTGTCTCGACACACCTTCGGGTGGCAGTTACGAGTTCCAGGGCGTTCATGTCGAGCGACTGTCGCAACGCCAGCGCACCCTGCTGCGGCGACACTACCTGGGATTCGTCTTCCAGGGATTCAACCTGCTCGCGCGTACGACGGCGCTCGAAAACGTCGAGCTGCCGCTCATCTACCGCCACGAGGCGGCAGCAAAACGTCGTGCCGCCGCGTACTCGGCTTTGGAACAAGTGGGTCTTGCGGGCTGGGAGCACCACAATCCAGCCGAGCTGTCGGGTGGCCAGCAACAACGCGTCGCCATCGCGCGCGCGATTGTCACCCGACCCGCGGTCTTGCTGGCCGACGAGCCGACGGGCAATCTGCATTCTTCGCAGGCGCGCGAAATTATGGAGCTGTTCTGCAATCTCAAC
>PMLH01000132.1 GCA_003159055.1 Myxococcales bacterium | reverse complement strand
GACTACCAGCACTTGGTCAACCTGGCCCAGAAAGGCGCGCAAGAGCTGTTCGCGCTGCAAAGAAAGGCTCTGGCCGAGGCCAAGCAGCCGTGAAGCTAGTCGTCGCGACTCGCAATCGGCATAAGGTGCGCGAGATCGCCGTGCTTCTTGCCGAGGCCGGCCTGGACCTTGATCCCGTCACGATTGATGAGGTGGCTCCAGGCGCCGCGTTACTCGAAGACGAAGACACCTTCGAGGCCAACGCTCTGGCCAAGGCCCGCCAGGCCTGCGTCGCTTGCCACCTGCCTGCCATCGCCGACGATTCGGGCATTGAGGTGGATGCCTTGGGCGGCGCCCCCGGCGTGCGCTCTGCGCGTTGGGCCGGCGAGCCATGCGATGACGCCCGCAACAACGAGAAGATGCTGCGCGAGCTTGCTGCGGTGGCCGGCGAAAAGCGAACTGCCCGATACCGTTGCGCAGCCGCGTTTGTGGACTTGGGGCGCAACCTGGAGATCGTTCGCTCAGGCGCCTGCGAAGGACTTCTGCTCACGGAAGGGCGTGGCAGCGGAGGTTTCGGCTACGATCCTCTGTTTTTGGTGCCGTCTTTAGGCCGAACCATGTCCGAGATCGACCTCGACGAGAAGAATCGTTTGTCCCACCGCGCCACTGCCTTCCGCGACTTGGCCCAAGCCCTGGGCAACTTTTTTCCAAAAAAGTGACAGACAACGCAAGGCTGCTGAGAAAAACCCGAAGGTTCTGCTAGTATCTGCGCCCTCCTACCGGTCTCCGGTGGGAAACGGGGCGTAGCGCAGTTGGTAGCGCGCCTGCTTTGGGAGCAGGATGTCGTCGGTTCAAATCCGGCCGCCCCGACCGATACAACTTCTCTTGCGAGAGCAGTTGTCGATTACCGCCCGGAGATACGCCTTCGTCCCGTCGAGCAGGTTGATGACCGTTGTCGGCGTTTCTTGCAGGTGCGATTCGGTGAAGGGAAAGGGGCGCTAACAGCGACTATGCTCTCCGCGAAGGTGCGAGATCCGCTATTCTTGCCGGCTTCTCAACCCGGATTGTTGTGGAAAGGACGAAAAGCCAATATGACACAGACTAGATTGCTCGCGGCCATTACCAGTTCCTTGTGCTTGATCGCGTGTGGGAGCAGTACCAGCGACGGCCCCAAGACCAGCGCCTCTGGTGACAACTGCCCGAGCCTCGCTGGAGCGTACAGCCTCACGACCGAAATCGTGAGCACGACCTGCAGCGTGGGGTTGCACGCGATCACGGAGCCGGCCAGCTACACCTTCACGCAGGCCGCGCCGAGCTGCAATTTCACGATGACCAACAGTATCTATGCAGGTTCGACATACACCGGGCACTTCGCCATGGAGGGAAGTCAGGCGAAGGTGATCTGGGATTCCGTTGCTCCGGCTCCATCCGTTGCTGGCTACGCCCTCACCTACACGGGAGAGGACCTGACCATCACGCCTGCAGCAGCGCCGGCGACATCGACTATTGTCGGCAGCTTTACTTGGCAGAGCGCAGCCGCATGTGATGGCACGACGAACGTGTGCAACGGCAGTGTTCCCGCGGGCTGCCTCACCCCACAGTAGCATCCCGTTGTGTGCCGACCGTGGATCTGGCTCCACGAACGACCCAAATGACCGGAGAGATACTGCCGTTGTCGCTGCTTTGTCTCGCCGGTCAGCCCAGTTGTGCGCCGCAAAAATTCGGTACCAAGTCAAACCGGCCGTAGATTTGTCCTGGATTTCTCAGCTGATCGTCTCGTGCTAGGCATTTCGCCGCGATGTTCATGGAAGTCTTCAAAGCCGTGCTGGGCGCGTTGCGTTCTGCCCTCCGCTCTCGATGCGCCCCCCTCGCCGAGAACGCCGTTCTTCGCCAGCAGCTCATCGTCCTGCGTCGTTCTGTGCCCAAGCCCCGCATTCGTGCTGAAGCAGATGCACGGCAGCTGTACGCATCAGGGTGGGGGCTGATGCGTTTGGCAGCAAGTGACGGTCGCTCTTGGGCTGCAGTGGCGATCATTGGCGACGCTGGTCCGGAAGTCGGGGAAAGTGATAGGAGAAGGACATGCCCATGGGATTTCATCGCTTCAATCTCTTTTTCAGTTGGTTCGTTCTTGCGGGTTGCAGCGCTTCGAGCGCTGGGGCGCATCGAGACCCGGTGCCAACGCAACTCGGGCAAACATTCGCCCCCGTGGGGACAACGAACGTGAGATTCGAGGACGCCACCAGGCATCGGCCACTCGTCACGCGAATTTGGTATCCGGCGGAGCCGAAGACCGAGTCGAAGACGACCGCCTTGGATTGGATCTTCGTCGCGCGCGGTTTGCCGGAGGCGCCCATGGCCGCGCAGCCGGACAAGTTGCCGCTGGTGCTGCTCTCGCACGGCACCGGAGGCTCGGTTTCCAGCCTGGTCTGGATCGCCGAAGACCTTGCAGCGCATGGCTACCTGGTGGCTGCGGTCGAGCACTTCGGCAATACCTTTGGCAACGACACCCCAGAAGGCGCGATGGCCCAGTGGCGCCGCCCGGTGGATCTCTCGCGAACGCTGGATGCACTACTTGCAGATTCGCGGTTTGCTTCGCGCATCGACGCCAATCGCGTGGGGGCCGCCGGAATGTCCTCGGGGGGGTACACTGTCATCGCGCTGGCCGGCGGGATCTACCACCCGGACCGAATGGGAGAGCATTGCCAGAAGAATCCGCCGCGAAGGGGATGTCGATCTGACGCCAGGGCCATATTTGAAGCGCTGCCGGATCGCGATGCGGCGTCCTCCTCCTACAAGGATCCAAGATTCCGCGCGGTCTTTGCCATCGCTCCCGCGCTAGGCCCAGGCTTTGCGGCCGAGGATCTCGTAGAGGTCAAGATTCCGGTGGGAATCGTCGCCAGCGCGCAGGACGAATGGGTTCCCTTGGCCGACAATGCCGGGCGCTACGCCAAGCTGATTGCTGGGGCCGAGCTGACCGTCCTGCCCAAGGGAGGGCATTTCACCTTCCTGTCCGTGTGCAACGACCAAGGACGCGAGCGTGCCAAGGACATCTGCGTCGACATCGATCCCACGGTCGACCGACCGGCGGTGCACGAGCAAGTACAGAAACTGGTCCTCGAGTTCTTCGATACCCATCTGCGATAGCTGTGAGATTCGGTTGCGCTTCTCAGGTGGACTATCGGGGCCCGAGGGCCCATGTCGGTTCCTCATCGCCCACGCCCCGAGGGCCAGACCAACCGCGTGGCGCAGAGCACGGCGTTACGAACTACTATGTTCTTGTACCGACCTTCAAGGCGACTGCAGGCGTAATCTTCTGGGCTGGTCGGGACACAGACGGGCAAGTCCTTGGCATCTGCAAAGCCAGCGGTGGCCATGGCCGGCGCCTGGACAGCGCGCGAGGCGGTCGGACATGGCCTTAACCTTGATGCGAGATCTCGACGGACGGCAGCTGCGGAGCAATTACCGCCCCGACAATTCGGCTCTTCCGGAATTGCTTGCCTGCGAATCAGTCGGGCGGCGTGGAGCCGGAGCGCGGGCGCTCACCTTCCATGTCGAACAACACAATACCGTCGTTCCGCACTTAGCCTTCGCGGGCCAGACGCCTGACGAGAGACCCTGCTCAGGCCAAGCACCGTTTCACATGGAGGTGAGATACAATGCCCGCATGGATCAGTCCCGTCCTCTTTGCTGGCGGTCTGCGCGGCCTGCT
>PMLH01000514.1 GCA_003159055.1 Myxococcales bacterium | reverse complement strand
TCGCGTTCGAGCTCGCCAGCGTCGAAACTGGAATTCATGAGCGTATCGGCGAGGATGTCTAGGCCGGTATCGAAGAAACGACTAGCGAGGACCAAGTGGTAGACGGTTTCGTCATGGCTGGTCCAGGCGTTGATTTCGCCGCCGCAGCCTTCCACTTCTCGGGCAATCTGGCCGACGCCGCGCTTTTTCGTACCTTTGAATAGCATGTGCTCGAAGACGTGGGCGATACCGGCCAACTCGGGCGGTTCGTCCGCGGATCCGATCTTCACCCAGGCCTGAAACGCGACCACAGGAGATGCGTGATTCTCTTCGAGAATTACCTCCAGACCATTGTCGAGCTTGACTCTCACGCGCTTGGGTCTCCCTTTCGCATCGGCTTTGCGGACCAGCCCACCCGAAGCGTCTTCGAACCTTCCAGCGCAACCTGATAGGGCCGCTAGGACGCAGCAGGCAACGGCAAGTCTCACGGTGGCCAACGTAGCACGACGAGAGGTGGCTTGGGTGAGGCTCGTGCATGGTAAACCATGGGTATGGCCGAGACGGTTCGATGTCCGATCTGCAAGCGCGAGATACCGCCGGAAGCCCAGGCGGCCGAGTGGCGACCGTTCTGCACTCCGAGATGTCGCTCCGTCGATTTTGGAAGTTGGCTTTCCGGGGGCTACCGGGTCGCTGCGGCTTCCGACGACGAGATCGAAGACCCAGGGCCGCCAACCGGCCGGGACGACGACGAAGCATGACGGGAGGTCGCCTCCAGATGCGGGGTGGGAGGTCGATCGGGGAGAACTTTTCCTGTTCGTGGACTTTTTTGTGGCGACGCATTCGGTTCGTGATAGTTTTCGCCGCCTCGGCGGCGGGGAAGGGTGGACGGGCTTCGGCCCGGGCACTCTGTAGGTCAACGCCTCGGGGCGTGGCGCAGTCTGGTAGCGCGTTCGGTTCGGGACCGAAAGGTCGGAGGTTCAAATCCTCTCGCCCCGACAGACAACTTTTTCGTTCGGTTTGACGACAACCCAGTATGCATCTCGCACTCTGGGCAGCATCGCTGGCCGTGGGTATCGCCGTAGCCGTGTCGGCCACCCCGGTGGCGATAGCTGTCTTGGCGGTGACAGGTAGCGCGGCGCTGGTCCCTCTCGGATGGCTGCGCGCGCGGGCAACGATGACGGCAGTCGTGTTTCTGGTCGGCGGTTTGGGGCTTGGGTGGCGGGAGAAGTCGTTGGCCACTGCGTCAGCGTCCGTGCAGGAGGACAAATGGGTCGAGGTGACCGGGCAGGTCGTGCGGGGCGCCGACGTGGAACCGGGCCCG
The DNA here is from genome assembly GCA_003159055.1 of Myxococcales bacterium. Next base: position 30,201 of record PMLH01000514.1, on the reverse strand, counting down.
GCCGAGCCTGTGTCGGAAGCGACCGAACCTCAAAGTCGCCACACGTCTGCGGCCGCGCGGCGCTGTCATTTGCGCGTCGCCATCGACAAGGTCGACGGCAAGCCCGCCCAGGGCACGTTGTCGTTGGTGGTTTTGGGTGGACTTCCGGATGTTGCGCCCGGCGATTGGGTACGCTTTCCGACCCGGCTCTATCTGGCTCGCGGCTTCGCGAATCCAGGGCTGCCGGACGCGCGTCTGCTTGCCCGAGGGCAGGGGATCGATTTTGTCGCCTCGGTGCGGGAGCCCGGCGAGTTGCGACGAATCGACGGCTTTGCAGGTCCACTGGCGCGCGCCCGCAGGTGGGCGGCAGGTTTGCGGCACGCCATGGCTCTTGCAATCGGCAGCCGACTGCAAGAGCCCGCCGCCGGGTTCGTCCGCACCATGGTCGTTGGCGAACGGTCCGACGTGCCGGAGCAGACCGAAGACGGCTTTCGCGCCGCGGGGGCGACGCATGTGCTCTCGGTATCGGGCCTGCACCTCGCAGTTGTGGTCGCGCTCTTCTTTCACGCCGCAAAGTGGCTCTGCGCGCGCCGCCCTTCCTGGTCGCTACGGGTGCCTGCGAAGGTCATGGCCTCGGTCCTGTCCTTGCCCACATGTTTGTTCTACACCCTTCTCACAGGCGAGGCAGTGGCGACGGTTCGGTCGGCCATTATGGCGGCCATGGTGCTCGGGGCGACCATCGTGAATCGGCCGGTGTCACTGGCTGCCGGGATCGCGTCGGCAGCCATCGCAATACTGATCGAGTCTCCTCTCGCGCTTCTGGACGTCTCGTTTCAGCTGTCCTTCGCTTCGGTGATCGGTCTTGGGCTGTTTTCGCGCTGGCTGCTTCCGAACGGCGAGCATCGCGCACAAACCCCATGTAAGCGCATCCGTGGCTGGCTCTTGCGGTCTTTTTCGGCAAGCTTCGCCGCGAGCCTGGTAACGACGCCGCTGGTCACGCATCACTTCGGGGAAATCACGCCCGCTGCGCCGCTGGGCAACCTGGTCTTGGTGCCGATCGTCGAGCTTCTGGTCTTGCCGTGCGGCCTGGTCGGATCGCTGCTGGCGCTCGCGCATCCGTGGCTTGGGGCGCTTCCGCTGCTGGTCGCCGGATTCGCATCGCGACTTGCCCTCCTTCTGGCGGAGGTCTTTCGCCGCTTTGCTCCCGTCGCGCTGGTTCGCTACCCGACCTGGTGTGAAACGCTGCTGCTTGTCGGTTCGGCTTCCTGTATCCTGCAGGCTTGGGCGGGCACCGCCTCTCGTCGCAAGCGGTGGCTGGTCCTTGGTGCGGTGGCGGCCCTGCTCGCGGCGGGCGGTCTGCTGTCTCGCGAGGTTGCACGGCTCTGGAACCGTGACCTCCGGGTGACTTTTCTCGATGTCGGCCAAGGCGACTCGGCGCTGGTGGAAGGGCCAGGCGGTTTCGTGGCGCTGGTCGACGGCGGCGGTCGCTACGACAATAGCTTCGACACAGGCGCCCGCATCGTTGAGCCAGTGTTGCGCGCGCGTGGAATCACCAGGTTGGACCTAGTCATTCTTTCTCATCCGCACCCGGACCACATGAACGGCCTGTTCCGGATCCTCCGGCGCTTTCCGGTTGCAGCGTTTTGGCAGAACGGGGATGACGGGAACAATCCCGCCTATCACGACTTGGTCCGTCTGGCAGGCGAGCGCGGCATACCGATGCCGGCGCCCAGTCTGGTCGAGAGGAATGGAATGGTGATGGAGGCCGTGAGCCCATGGCTTGAAGACGGCATCCACGCACCGGCCGGGCTAGGCTCGAACGACGCTTCGTTGATCGTTCGCGTGACCCATGCCGGTCGGCAGGTTCTTCTCACGGGCGACATCGGCGACGACGGCGAAGCCGAGCTGTTCGAGCACAGGAAGAAGGGAACCTGCCTGCACAGCGAGGTCGTCAAGATGCCCCACCACGGCAGTCGCCATGCATCGAGCGACCAGCTGATCGATGCACTGTCGCCCAGCTTGGCCGTGGTCTCGGCGGGACGGTACAACCGCTTCGGCTTGCCAAGCCCGGTCGCGCTCGGGCGTTACGTTCGGCGTGGAATCGAAGTCTTGCGGACGGATCGTGACGGCGCTGTGACCGTGATCGTCGACCCAGCTGGCATTCTAGGCGTGGTCTGTGCCAACAACTGTTCGGAGCGGGCTAGGGATTGACATGGAAACCCTGGGAGGGTTTCCAAACCTTCCCGCGATGGTCCGGGCCGAGCAAAGCTCGGCCGCTGCCCACGCGAACTAGCCCCACCTCCGTGCCGAGGAACGCCGATCAACTCTCCGCGTACATCTTGAGCTGTTCGCCCACAACGTCTTCGGTGAGCCCAGTCCGCAGGGCGTCCTGCAGACAGTCGGCGAGGGTGATTTGCATCTCCTCGACGCCGCCGTCTTGCATTATCTTGTTCAGGAGGGCGCGCGCGGCGGGGCTGTCCTCATCGCGGAAAAACTCCTTAACCATATCGATCGTGAGCTCGCCCGAAAAGTCGAGCATCGCATGGTCGAGGAGAAAGGCGATGAGCTGTTTCACAGGAACCTCCGACGACAGAATTGGAAAAGCGAAACACTGCTAATACCTCGTAAACGCAGCACAAATCAAGGCCATTGCTTCCCCTTGCAGAAGATTTGTGCGCCATACACCGACACTTGACTACTTTGGAACGGCGGGACGGCGCTGGTTACGGCCTGTCGACCCGAATGCGGGCCGCATGGCTGACCGTTGCGGTCAGGACACGCAGCTGCCCGATACCGCACGAAAGGACCAAGGACCACTAGACAATCAAGCACGACCTGCCGCCAATTGAGATCGACTCCTTGACTGGATTGCGACTTTTTTCTACCGTCCCAATCGTGCCGCCCCGTCGCCAGTCTTGGGCGCTTGCGCTGGTGATTATTCTTCTCCCCGGTTGCGGGCCCGTCATGTACCTGAGAGAAGTCAGCACACGTGCTGCCGCTTCTCTTGAGCAGGCAAGAGCCGACGGTGCGGACAAGTGCGCGCCGTACGAATTCACCAAGGCGAGCTTGTACTACGACAAGGCTCGGGAAGACGCTGGCCATGCCGACTATCAGCACGCCATCGACTGGGGCCGGCGCAGTCAGGACTGTTCAACGCGCGCTTCGGCCCTTGCGAAGTCGGCGCAAGCCAAGCACACCGATGATCTGCCGAGGCCGAACCAGACTTGTGGAGAGCTCTGACCGTGCCCACGCAAAGTCATCGGGCCGTGCTGGTGTTGGCGGTCCTGCTGTTCCTGCAAGGTTGCGCGGGATCAGATCTGGCGAAGCAGATCCCGGAGGTGCGCGAAAGATTGTCGTCTGCCCGAGAGAAGGGCGCCTACCGCTGCGCACCCCGTGAGCTGGCGTCCGGTGAAGCCAACTCGGATTTCGCCGAACGGGAATTCGACAAGGGCGAATACTTTGCCGCCAGGGACTACCTTCAGATCGCCCAGGTGCAGTCAAAGGAGGCGTTTCGTCTGGCGTCCGACGAGCGTGTTTGTCCAAAGCGCAAGCCAGAGCCGCGACCCCCGGTCGTGGATCCCAACGCGGATCGCGATCACGATGGCATCCCAGATCGCCTCGATCGGTGCCCCGACGAGCCCGAGGACCGAGATGGCTTCGAAGACGAGGACGGCTGTCCGGATCCGGACAATGACAAGGACGGCATCCTAGACGCGATCGACAAGTGCCCGAACGACCCAGAAGATCTGGACGGCTTCGAAGACGAGGATGGCTGTCCCGATCCCGACAACGACAGAGACGGTTCTCCTGACGCGATCGACCATTGCCCGAATGAGGCCGGGCCGGCATCGAACTACGGCTGTCCCCAGAAATTCGAGCACATCAACGTCACCGATCAGAAGATTGAGCTCAAGCAGGCGATCTTCTTCCAGACCGCGAAGGCGGTCATCATGCAGCGAAGCTTCGGCTTGCTGGACGAAGTGGCAGCCGTCTTGAAAGCACGCCCCAGCATGCAGGTCCGTATCGAAGGCCACACCGACATCCGCGGCGGTCGGGCTTACAATCTGCGCCTTTCGCAGTCCCGAGCCGATTCTGTGAGGGCCTACCTTGTCGGCAACGGAATCAGTAGTGATCGAATGCAAGCAAAAGGGTATGGTCCCGATCAGCCCATTGATGACAACAAGATCGCGGCCGGCCGCGAGCGCAATCGTCGCGTCGAATTTGTGATCACGCAGCAATAGGAAGGAATCGCTACCATGGGTACAAAGGAACTAGAGTGGTCGAGCTCCTGGATTTTCCGAGCTCGATTTCTCGCACTCGCGTTGAGTGTATCCAGCCTGGCCATCGCAGCCTCGGCAGGTACCGCCCACGCCGCCGACCAGAAGAAGGCTCGTGACAAGATCGTCGATCTAAACAAGCAGGCCTTGCTCTCGTACGAGGCGAAGGACTTCGAAGCCGCGAAGGAGCTGCTCACCAAGGCGCTCAAGGAAGCCAAGCAGGCGAACTTGGAAGACGACAAGATGACGGCGCGGACCTACCTGCACCTCGGCGCTGTCTACTTCGTCGGCTACCAAGACCAGGCGGTGGCGATTCAGAACTTCACGCTGGCCAAGAAGATTCGCCCTGACATTCAACTGACGCCTTCCATTGAAACGGCGGAGTTGAAGGTGGTCTTCGACCAGGCCGTGGCTGAGGCCGAGCCCACCCCCACACCCGAGCCAACGACCCGACCCTCCAAAGCGCAACCGGTAACGCGACCCACGCCTGCCGCAACGCCCGAGCTGGCCGGGGGCGGGGAACCGGATCTGCCCTCCAGCATGAACGCCCCGCTCATGTGCTCGACCCCCGAGGAAGCACCTCCAAGCAAAGAGTTGACCATTCGTTGCGCAGTCAAGCCTGGCGTAAACGCGAAGGCGGTTCAGCTGTACCTCCGCGCCCCAGGTGCAGAAGCCTACCAAGCACTGTCCATGCGTCGCACGGCCAAGGGATGGTGGATTACGACCATTCCTGCTCACGTCATGAAGGGCGCAAGCATCCAAGTCTACTACGATGCCCGTGACGGCAGCGACAACGAGGTCGCGACCAATGGACAAATCGACAGTCCGTCGGTGATCGAGATCCGCAAGAAGGGAAGCAGCAGCGGAGGCGGCGGTGGTGGTGGTGTCGCCGAGGGCGATCCCCTGGAGAAGATCAAGCGCCAACAAAAAACCGAGGAGTACGAGTCCGGGCTGCACCGCCGTCGCGAGGGCGCGATCTGGGTGAACGCAGGGGTTGGATCGGGGTGGGGCTACGCGCCCGGCGGCGGTGTGGAGTGGGCGAAGGATGACCAACACAGGCCCATCCAGGTCGGATACCTCACGGCGACGACCGGCCTGATTACCGTGGTGGCAGAGGTCGGCTACATGGTAAGCGATGACTTCGCTGTGTCGCTGCAGGGAAGACTTGAGTACATTTCTCAGGTCCAGAAATACAATGTCACCCGTGATGGCCAACCAGCTACCTGGGCTCCTGCGGCCCTCGCTCGTGGCCTCTGGTTCTTCGACGTCACATCCGGTGGCAACTTCCAGTTCTTCGGCGGTCCCGCCGCGGGCTACGGCTATGTTCGCTTTCCGGTCGTGCCTGGGAGCAAGGGGACCATGCCGAATCCGAGTGATCCCACCGCGGATCCGATCCCCGATCCAAGCAAAACCCTTGGAAAGACCGACACGCGGGCGATGGGCGCCCTGCTGTTCGGCCCCACCGGTGGTTTGATCGTTCACCTGTCCCGCAATTTCGGCGTCGTGCTTGACGCACGCGCTTTGATGGGACTTCCCAACTTCGGTTTTGCCGTTGAAACCAACCTTGCGCTTCAGCTCGCATTTGGCGGCAAGGCGGGACCAGTGCACGAGGCTGAAGAAGGCGAAGGCGAGGACGGGTCCTCCGGGCCAGTCAACGACGCGCCGGCGCCAGCGGATTCTCCAGGCTCATCCGAGGAGGAGTAGCCGCTGAAAGCTCGGCGGCGTCAGGCGTTTTCGGTTCTCAGCGGGCCGGTCGAGACCTGGGGCGAGCCCGCATTGGCTCGCCTCGCCGGTCGGCTGTTTGAGGTTGACCCGGGGCTTTCCCGTGCCTTGACCCATGGGTTTCACAGCTACGCCGGCCGGATGCATCCCTCGACGGCTCGCGGGGCGGTTGAGGCGTGGTCGAAGCCGGGGCAGCGCGTCCTCGATCCTTTCTGCGGCAGCGGGACGGTTCTAGTGGAAGCGATGGCAGCCGGGCGATCGGCGGTTGGCATTGATGCGAGTCCACTTGCGATTTTGATCGCGAGGGTGCGCTCGACGGTGCTCGACGAAGCCGGTCGCAGCAGGTTGGTTGCAAGCGCGCAGGAGCTTTCGGTCGCAGCTGCCGAACGCGCTCGCAAGAGGATTCGCCCGCAAATCCCCGCATGGGCCAGTCGCGAGAACACCCGCTTTTCTCCGCACGTCGCGCTCGAGCTTCTTGGCCTGCGCGAGTTGGTGGGCGCAACGGACGAGGACGCGGTCGGCATGGCCTTGCGGGCGTGCTTCTCCTCGATTCTGGTCAAGTTCATGCGCCAGCCGGAATCCGGCCCTGGGGAGGCCGTCCAGCGCATCGGCCGCGGGGTTCCGTCAAGGTTCTTCGCTGGACGTGCGGAAGAGCTGGCGCTTGCGCTTGCGGGGCTTGCACAGCGAACGCCCGCCAGCACGCCCGCGCCGGAAATCCACCTAGGCGACGCGCGCCACATTGACTCAGTGCGCGACTGTTCGTTCGACCTCGTGGTTTCGTCGCCGCCCTACGCCGGCACCTACCACTACGCCGAACATCACGACGTGCGCTTTCTGTGGCTGGGGCTGCCGCGCGAGAAGTTCGACCGAGTTCAGGTCGGCGCTCGCACGGAAGATCTGGGCTCGCCAGCCAAGCGCTGGGAGAAGGATCGCCGCCACTGGCTTGGCGAAATGGGGCGCGTGACGAAGCCGGGTGCGACCCTTGTGCTGGAGATTGGCGACGGCGTGGTCGGCAGGGCGGCCGAGGATGCCGCTGAGGCGATTCGTTTCGACGCACCCAAGGTTGGGCTGGAGCTCGTGGCCGGTGCTTTTCAAGCGCGACCGCCGCGCGATCGTCGGTTAAGTGAAATCTTCGCGGGTCGCCCGCGACGGGAACACATCCTGGTGCTGCGCAAGAGCTGAACCGTCATGGCCGCGGGTGGAGTCTGCGCGGCTGCGGCCCTGGCAGTCGCGAACGGTCACCTCATCGCGGCAGCAGCGTGGTTGGCGGCTGACCTTCTTTCGCATGTTGGATCATTCTGACGAACGCGCTGATGACAGCCGTACACACCGCCTGCAATTCCTGAACGTAGTCGTCGGGCAACTTGCTTGCATCGGTGGCGTGCGCGTAGACCAGGCAGATGACCCGTTCGCCGATGGTGATCGGAATGACGACCACGTCGGCGGGCGGCTCGCAATGCAGGTACTTCCAGATCTGAGTGTGTAGATAGACACCGTCGGAAGGGGGCGGTCCGCGGAAGGTCGCTGCGCGTTCCTTTGCGGTGCGGAACATTGATGGCATCGACATCGGGAAGGCGATGGTCTCGATGGCGCGCGCTTCGACGCCGGGGGCGAAGCCTCGCCACACGTGGGCAGTGGCCCCGCGCAGAAGAAAAATCAGGCCGCAGCCGAAGCGCGACAGCATGAAGTCAATCACCATATCCGCGACCTGCTCGCGGTTTTCAGCCACCGACAGGCGATGGATGACGTCTTCCAGAGTGACCGCCGCTCCCGGCGGCGGCGGCAGAATCTGGAGAGCCTCCACGGGGGCCATCATCGGGCGGGTAGGCTGGCGTGCCGGGGCGGCTGAAGAAAAGGCCACGGCAGGAGCCGAAGACACCGCGGGAATCTGGTGCGAGCTGTAGGATTTGGTGACGCCTCGAGGGGGCGGTTCGGGCCGGGCAGGGCGGTCGAGCTTCACGTCGAGGTTGTAGAAGCGTTTCAGGTTGCGAGCGATGGCTAGCTCAGCTGCGACCATGGGTTCGATGCGTGCGCCAAGAGCAAACGAGACGTCGTCTAGCACCTGAACATCCTGCGGCGTGGCGATCGCGACCACGATGCGTTTGACCCCGGAGCGCGCCGCAACCAGAGGGATTGCCATGTAGCGCGCCGCAAGCACCGGCTTGAGCATGGCCACTACGCCGGGATCGGCCCTGTCGAAATGCCGCTGCAGGGCCGCGGGAACACGCATCTGACGGCTGAGGGCCTCGGAGACCTGGTCGGTGTCGACCAGACCCTTTTCCACCAGCTGGGTGCCGATTTTTCCGCCTAGAAGATCACGATTGTCGAGAACGGTCCTGAGCTGCTCCGGCGTGAGCAGGCCAAGCTGCATGAGGATTTCGCCAAGTCTCATGGTGAACGCTGTGCAGGATCCCTTTGCGAGACAGATTGTCGCAGGTGCGTGCCGAAGAAACCAGGGCTCCTGGTGTACAAGATGAGGCTACGTTCCATGACGGTCGTCAGACAAAGAACAACGCACAGCGAGGGCCAGGCCAGGGCGGAGAAAGCCCAAGGATGCGCGCCGCTATGGGCACCTCGGCGGACGCCGCTCGATGCTTTTGCCGGTGCCTTGCTTGACGCCTACGGACCGCAAGGCTGGTGGCCCTTGCTCGCCCACGCGGGGAGCAACCCGACATCGACAGGGCGATTGACCGGCTACCATCCCGGCGATTTCACCTTCCCGCGCAACGGCGTCGAGCGCTTCGAGATCTGCGTCGGCGCCATATTGACCCAGAACACCGCGTGGACCAACGTCGAGCGAGCGCTCAGCCTGCTTGGGCAAGGCAACCTGCTGTCGCCACGGGCCATCTTGTCGGCGCCAGACGCCGCGCTGGAAACCGCGATTCGGTCGTCAGGCTACTTCCGAGCCAAGACGCAGAAGCTGCGTGCTTTCGCCGAGTTTTACCTGCGGCTCGCGGGCGGCACCCCAAGTCGCGCTCGGCTTCTCGATGTGTGGGGCATCGGGCCCGAGACCGCCGACAGTATCCGTCTATACGCCTACCGGCAGGACGAAATGGTGGTCGACGCGTACACCGTTCGCGTGCTTTTCCAGCACGGCTACTGCCGAGAGCCGCTCGACTATGCGAGAGCCAAGCGCTACTGCGAAGACCGGTTGCCCCGTTCGGTCGAGGGGTATCAAGAGTTCCACGCCCTGATGGTCGAGCACGCCAAGCGGTTGCGCGCGGCGGGTTTGGGGAAGAAGCGCGGCTAGCGCAGGATCCTAGCGAGGATTGCGTCGAGCTCGTCGAGGGAGCTGTAGAAGACCTCAAGGTGGCCGCTCTTGGGGGTCGCTTCGACCAACTTGACTTTGGTCCCGAGGGTCTGCTCGAGACGCCGGACCAAGTCGCGCGCGGCGGGCGATGGCTGCGCGGGTGTTTCGGCGGGCCGATTGCCGGTTTCCCGCTCGCGCTTGACCAGCGACTCGACTTGCCTGACGGAAAGGCCGCGACTGACGGCCTGCCGCGCGAGCCGTTCGATCACGGGGTCGCTTTCCAGGCCCAAGAGGGCACGGGCGTGCCCCATGTTGAGCCGCCCTTCAATCACCAGGGCGCGCACGGCGGGCGGGAGCCTCAGCAGCCGCAGGGCATTGGCCACGGTGCTGCGATCCTTGCCCACGCGCGCCGACAGCGATTCCTGGGTGTAGCCAAATTCGGCGACCAATCGTTGGTAGCCCTCGGCTTCTTCGATGGGGTTGAGATCCTCGCGCTGAAGGTTTTCGACCAGGGCCATTTCGAAGGCCTGCGATTCCGCCACCTCGCGCACCACCGCGGGCACCTGATGCAGGCCCGCGCGCTGGGCTGCGCGCCAGCGCCGTTCGCCCGCCACCAGCTCGAAGCCGCCGCCTTCGCGCACGCGAACCACCAGCGGCTGAATGATGCCTTGGCTGCGGATCGATTCGGCAAGCTCGTCCAGGCGTGCGTCGTCGAAGTGTTTGCGCGGCTGCTTGTTCGACGGATGGATGTTCTCGATGTCCAGCGTGCGCAGGCCGCTGCCCGGCGTGGCGTGTGGGGCTGCGTCCGCCGTTGTTTCTCCCGCGCTCGGAATCAACGCAGCCAGCCCACGGCCAAGCGCTTGCCGCTTTCCGCCGGTGATCACGACGGGGTTCCTCCCTCGGCGGCGCGCACGTGGCGCGCCAAGAACTCGCGAGCGGCTTCCATGTAGCTCTTCGCGCCCTTCGAGGCTACGTCGTAGAGCAAGATCGGCTTGCCGAATGACGGCGCTTCGGACAGGCGGACATTGCGCGGAATCGGGGTGTCGTAGACTTTGCCGCCGAAGTGGTTGCGGACTTCGCTTGTGACCTGCTCGGCCAGATTCTGTCGCATGTCCACCATGCACAGGATGATGCCTTCGATGTCGAGCCCAGGGTTGAGGGAACGCCCGACCAGGCTGATAGTTGCACGCAGATCCGACAAGCCCTCCAGCGCGTAGTATTCGCACTGGAGGGGAACTAGGACGCCGTCGGCAGCGCAAAGCGCGTTCAGGGTCAGAAGGCCGAGCGAGGGCGGCGTATCAATGATGATGAAATCGTAGTCCGGAGCGACCAGGCGCAAGGGATCGCGCAGCTTTGTCTCGCGGCCCGCAAGCGCAACCAGCTCGATTTCGGCGCCGGCCAGGTCCTGTCCCGAGGAAACGATCTTCAGGAACGGCAACTCGGTCGCTCGCGTGACGTCGGCGATGGTCTTTCGGCCAATGATGACGTCATACACGCTGCCGCCGTCGGCCCCAGCAAGCTGGCGCGCATGGCCAAGCCCCGAGGTCGCATTCCCCTGGGGATCCATGTCCACAAGCAGAATACGCTTCTCGGCTACAGCCAGTGAGGCCGCCAAGTTTACTGCGGTAGTCGTCTTACCGACGCCGCCCTTCTGGTTCGCAACCGCGATGACCCGGCCCATATGGTCCCCAAAGCCTTTGGGGTGCACCCTCCTAGCACCAAGCCGAGGAGGTTTTCAACTGCCGCGCGCACTTCGCGGGATTTCGGCGCGAACGCGCGGCGTTTGGACACACGACTTGCGCAGTAAAGAAAAAGAGATCTGAAAAGTTGACGCCGATAACAGACGTTGTACTACTTGTACCTACATGTAGCGTGTTTCCCTGCAAGGAAGGAGAACAGACATGAAGTACGGCGACCAGAAAATCTACCGAACCTTCGAAGAGTTCGAGCGCGAGGAACTGAGACTCGCGGATGGGATGAGCTCGGCGATGGACGACATGCTGGGCGAGATGTTCGCCCAAGACTTCGATTTCGATTTGAAGTCGTCTCGCCGAAGCGCGGATGACGACGACGAGGACTAGTCGTACCGTCGGGGCGGTCGCTGGAGTAGCAGATTTGCTCCAGCCAATTCTGCCTCGCTTCCGTTTCCGGTCCTGTTCGTCGCAGGTGCGACGTCGAAACCCAACAGCAGCCGGGAACGGAGACGGAAGGGGAGCAGAATCCCGACAGTCAGCGACGGATCACGAGAGTCTGGCGCGGATTCGCGTGCGCAGCCTGGAGAGCAGGCGGCGATCTTCCGTGGCAAGTCCGAGCGCGACGAGAGCCGTCAAGTACGCGCCGAGGCCCACGAGCACGACGAGGACGACCCGCAGGGCCACCGTTTGCACGAATCGTCCGATGGTCAACTCCGCGACCAGCGTGGCGGCGGCGGCGACCAGCGGCTTGGCGATGGAAATGCTGAACGGATGCACGCCCTGCCAGCGCCAGACTTCGACCACGACCAGTAGGTTCACCAAGGTGACGCTGCTGAGCGCGGCGATGGCGGTGCCGACCAATCCGTAGCGCGGGATCAAGGTCAGGCCCATGATGATATTCGCCGTCGCGGCGATGATGTTGTTGACCAGAATGGTGCGCGAACGGCCGCTGACGGTGAGGATCCATCCCGACAGGCCCAAGATCGCATTGACCAAGTGGCCCATCGCCAGCAGAGAGAGGGCCGTGATGCCCTCTTGAAATCCGGTTCCGTAGAGCGCGAGCAATTCGCGGCGCAGGGACACCACGGTGACGGCGATGGGAGCCGCGGCCAGCGTCACCCAGCGCGTGATCATGAGCAGGTTGTCTTGCAGCCGTTGGCGATCGCCAAGGTGAATGGCCTCGGAGAACATGGGCGCCGCGACGCTGTCGAAGGCGTAGCGCGCGTTCGCGGTCACGCGGGTGACGAACTCGGCCGCGGCGTAAATCGCCGTCGCGCGTGGTCCGACGAACATGGTCAGAAGCACGATGTCCGCGCGTTGCAAAACCGCGTTGGTCAAATCGGCGAGCCCGAGCGGAATGGAAAAGTGCGCGAAGCCGGGCAAGCGCGGCGCCGCCAAGGCACGCCCGAGCTCGCCGCGACCGAACACGCGCCCCACCACGACCACGGCCAACGCGAGCGTCACGCCGGTGGCCAGCAGATGAGCCAGCGCGAGATGGGCGAGGCTGCGACCGATCAGCGCAGCCGTCAATCCGGCGACCAAGAGCAGCGTTGGCTCGCTCACGCCGCGGACGATGAAATTGGCTCGGGTCACTTTGGCGGCCAGACTGGCTTGTACGAGGACCCACATGGTGCCGGTGAGAATCGTGACCGGCGCCAAGAGTCGCAGCCCGAGCGCCATGGCCGGAGCGTGCGAAACCTTGGCGATCGGGCCGGCGAGCAGAAGCAACAGGACGGTCGCCACGCTCGCGACGGCTAGACAGAGTCGCAGCCCCGTGCCGAGCGCGCTGCGGGCAAGCTCGGGTTCTCCGCGGGCTCGGAAGCCGGCGATGTAGCGCAACATCCCCTTGTCCGCGCCGCCGGTGCCGCCGCGGGTGAGCACTTCCAAAATCGCCAGACACGCCTGGTAGCTGCCGAAAATGACCGGCCCGAACAGCCGCGCGAGCAGAACGTGCGTCACCGTGATCAGCGCCTGTGCGGCAATGGTCAGCACCTGCATGGCACCGCTGCGCGCGGCGTGGGCGGCGTCCTTCTGGCGCGCACCTTCTGCGGCGTCAGCAACCGGCATGTCGGCGGATGAGGTCAAGCCGCAGCCTCGCCGCGACGCTCGCGCAGCCACAGCTCGAGCACCATGAGATTCCACAGTTTCTCGCCGTGGTGTGCGCCGCGGTCTTGCTCGTCGAGGAACTGGCGCACGCATTGGGCTTCCACGTAGTCGCGGGTTCGCGCATCGGCCCCCAGCAGCAGGTCGTGCGCCATCGGGCGCAGCTCGCCCTGGAACCAGTGGTCGACGGGCATCGAGAAGCCCTTCTTCTTTCGGGTAAGGATTTCCTTGGGAATGCGTCCACGCGCGATGGTTCGCAGGAGGCGCTTGCCGCGCAGGAAGTTCAACTTCAAGCGGCCGGGCAGCCCTGCCATCCATTCGACCAGCACGTGGTCGAGCAGGGGCGCGCGAACCTCCAGCGCATGCGCCATGGAAGCGATGTCGACCTTGACCAGAATGTCGTCGGGCAAATAGCTGTTGGTGTCCAGATCCAGCAGGCGATTCACGTCGTCCTCGGCGGTCGAATGGGCCAGCATCTCGGCAAACCATAGGGCCACCGGATCCGCGCTGCCCAGCGGCTGGCCGAGCCTGGTGCGGAAGTCGGCGGTCAGAAGGATCCGCTTCTCTGCTGGCGAAAAATGGGCAATCAGTGGCAAATATCGGTCAGCCATGGGCGTGCCGACGGCAGCCCCAAAGGCGCGCACGGCGTTCATGCCCGCGCCCGGCAGGTGTGCCAACACGCCGCCGATGGCACGGCCCGCGATGCCCAGCCCGGCGATTTGGCGTGAAAACTTGTCCCAGAGATAGCGCCGGTAGCCGCCGAAGACCTCGTCGCCACCGTCGCCGGAAAGCGCGACCACGACGTTCGCACGGGTCATCTTTGAAAGATAGTAGACCGGAACCGCGGAGGTGTCGGCAAAGGGCTCGCCGTAGCGGCGCACCAACTCGGGCAGGATGGTCACCATGTCCGGCTTCACTTCCAACTCGTGGTGCTGCGTGTTCCACATGGTTGCGACCTTGCGTGCCCACACGGCCTCGCCCGCGCTGCCGGCGAAGTCGATGGAGAACGTCTGCACCGGTCGCGAGCTGGTCTTCGCCATCAGCGCCACCACCAGGCTGGAGTCGATGCCACCGCTCAAGAACGCGCCCAGCGGAACGTCGGCGATTTGGCGGATGCGCACGGCTTCCTCGAGCATCGGGGTTAGCGCCTCCGCGGCCTCGCCGAGGGTCTTGGGGGCGTCGGGGCGCGGGGCGAACGACAGTCGCCAGTACCGGCGAACCTCGGGCGCCTGGCCTGGGCTCACGGTCAGCAAGCACCCGGCGGGAAGCTTGGCCGTGCCTTGGAACGCGCTCATCGGCGCCGGCACGTACTGCAAGGTCAGGTAGCGCTCGATGGCCTGCGGATCGGGGGCGGGGCGGAAAGGCAGCCCGCATAGGAGCGACGCGACTTCCGACGAGAATGCGAAGCCTTCGCGAAAAGCCGCCCAGTACAGCGGCTTTTTCCCCAAGCGATCACGCGCCAGCAGCAGACGCTGACGGCGGCTGTCCCACACCGCAAATGCGAACATCCCGCGCAAATCGTCAAGCAGGGCATCGCCGCGCTCCTCATAAAGGTGCACGAGGATCTCGGAATCCGAGTGCGAACGGAAACGGTGGCCGTTTGCCTCCAGCCGCTTGCGCAGGTCCTGAAAGTTGTAGAACTCGCCGTTGACCACGGCCAACACCGAGCCGTCCTCGTTCGCCATGGGCTGCCGGCCGCTTGGCGACAGGTCGATAATGGAAAGGCGGCGGTGGCCGAGCACCATCGGTCCGTCGCTGGCAAAGCCCTCGTTGTCCGGGCCGCGGTGGGCCAGTGCGCGCGCCATGGCCCGCACGGGCCCTTCGTTTGGAGGGGCGTCGCTGCTCGGGCCGAGAAAGCCGCATATGCCGCACATGGGGACCACAGCATGCAGGAACGCCGCCAGCTTGGCCAGAGTCTGGCATTGGATCAGTACTTGAGATTCCCCTCCGACGGCGTTGGCTGATATCGTGCGCGCCGGCTGCCGACAATATGACCAGACCGCGTCACAAGATCCTGTTCGTCACCCCCGGGCTGCGCCAGGGCGGGGCCGAGCGGCAGCTTCTCGAATTGATCCGCCGTCTGCCCGACCGATTCGAGCCAGTGCTCTGCTTGTTCGAGGACGAGGAGATGCACTACCGGGACTTCTTGCCGGCGGGGCAGCCCCGCCACGTCCTCGGTTGCCGACGCATGGGTTGGTCTGGGCTGCGCAAGTTGGCCGAGATCATCGCAAGCGAGCGGCCCGCCATTTTGCACAGCCACCGCGACCGAGCCAATCTGTGGACGCGGGTGGCGATGCAGGTGTTTGGCGTTCGCGTTCCGATCCTCATCACGGCGGTCCGCAACCGAGGGATCGATCCGCTGAATCTCCTCACCGAATCAACCTTCGCCGATTTCACGGACCGCGTGTTGTCCAATTCCGTCGGTGTTCGCGACGAGCTGCGTTCGTGGGCTCGGGTGCCGGAAGGGAAACTGCAGGTCATCCCGAATTTCGTCGACTTCGGGAGCTTCCGCCCACCGCAAGCGGGCGAGCGTGAGGCGGCTCGACGGCGTTTCGAGCTTTCGGCGTCGGATCGCGTGCTGGTGCTCTCCGGACGGATCAGCGTGCAGAAGCACCAGCTGGGGCTGATTGGGGCCTTGCGAATTCTGCGGAGCTCGGGGCGGCTGCCGGATCATGCACGGATTTTGCTCGCCGGGCGGGAGCGCGACCGCACCTATTCCCGTCTGGTACGGTTCCTGATTCGCCAGTCGCAGCTCGAAAAACACGTTCGTCTGGTCGGCCCGGTCTCCGACGTGCTGAGCGTGTACCATGCGGCCGACGCCGCGATCTTGCCGTCGCTTTACGAAGGCATGCCGAACGCGGTGATCGAGGCGCAGGCCTGCGGTCTTCCGGTGCTGGTGTCACGCGCCGCCAATGCCGACGGTCTGGTGCGGCCCGGGGAATCGGGGATCGAAGTCCGGACCGCGAATCGCCACGCGTTGGCCGATGGGCTGGATCAGCTGCTTCGGGCCAGCGACGCTGAATTGGCAGCCATGGGCGCGAAGGCGCGCACCCAAGTTTCGGCTGTTCTCGACAACGACGTACTCCTGCGAGCGTTTACGTCACTTTATGATGGTCTGCTGGTCAGCAGAGGACTGGCTGCGCCGGCGTCCGGTGCTAGCATGCCGATGGCGGGCGAGAGCTCGACGTGAGCTGCTTGCGAGGCTGGCGATGAATGACGGCCAACAAGAACGCGTGAAAGTTATCGTACTGGTCGATTCGCTCGCACAGGGCGGGGCGGAACGACAGGCGCTGGAGATCGCACGTCGCCTGCCCGAGGAACGCTTCGACGTCGCGCTGTGCACCTTGCGTGACGACCTGGCCTACGGCCACCTGCTGCCGGAGCGTTTGCGCCGCTTCGTCATTGGTAGCAAGAACCCGGTCGCGATTGTGCGCCGCCTGCGCGCGTATCTTTCCGTCGAGAAACCCGCCATTGTGCACAGCCTGCTCGAACCGTCGAACTTCTGGAACCGGGTGGTCTCGCCCGGCGCGGGGCAGCCGGTGGTCATCTCGTCGGTGCGCTGCCGGTTCATGCGGCCGCGCTTTGCGGTGGTCGAGAAGCTCTTGGCCCGTCGCTGTCACGCGGTGGTCGCGAACAGCGTCGGTATCGTGCGCGAGCTGGTTCGCTGGCAGCGGGTGCCGGCGGCCAAGGTTCGACTCATCGGAAACTTCGTGGATTTCGAACGCTTTCGGCCACTGCCCGACGAGGTTAGGCAGCGGGTGCGGACGGACCTTGGGCTTGACGGCGTCGCGTTCTTCATGCCCGGGCGAATCTCGTTCATGAAACACCAGATTGGTCTGGTCTTGGCGCTCGGGCGGCTGAAGCGACGTGGGCGACTTCCGGAGTCAGCGCGATTCTTGTTGGCTGGCCGCATTTCGCAGGGGTGGAACACTCGGGCCTTCCAGTACCTCGTAAGGCGCAATCGACTCGAGGCGCACATTCGCTATCTGGGACCAGTGACGACGATCGAGGAGATCTACAGCGCCGCCGATTGGGTCGTGCTGCCCTCGCTGTGGGAGGGCCTGCCCAACGCTGCGCTGGAAGGCCACGCGTGCCAGCGGCCCTTGTTGCTGTCGCACGCCGCAAATCTCGACGGCATCATGGCCGACGGAACCACGGGATTCGAGTTTGCCACGGGCGCGATCGAGCCGATGGCTCAGGCGATCGAACGCGCGCTTTCGACCCCGGCCGAGGTTGCGCGCGAGATGGGGCGTGTCGGGCGCCAGCGCGTGCTCGAACGATTTGCGAACCAGAAGGTTATCGGCGACTTGGTCGCTCTCTACGACGAGCTTCTACCGCTGCGAAAGGGGCGCCATTCATGTGCGGCATAGCTGGATTCCTGGCCAGCGAGGGCGGCGACGAAGCGACGCTGCGCGAGCCGGTGCAGCGCATGTGCGATCGGCTGATCCACCGTGGCCCCGACATGCACGGGCTGCTGGTTGACGGACCGATGTGCCTTGGCCACCGGCGTCTGTCCATCATCGATTTGTCGCCTGAGGGCGCGCAACCGATGGGCAACGAAGACGGATCGATTCAGGTGGTGGTGAACGGCGAGCTCTACAATTTTGCCGAGCTGCGGGCGTCTCTGGAAGGCAAGGGGCACACGTTCAGCTCGCATTCCGATTCTGAGGTCGCGCTTCACCTCTACGAGGAGGTCGGACCCGATTTCGTGGCGCAGCTGCGTGGGATGTTTGCACTGGCGCTGTGGGATGGAAAGCGGCGGCAGCTCATTCTTGCGCGCGACCAGGTTGGCAAGAAGCCGCTCTTCTATTGGTTCGGCAAGCGCGGTCTACTGTTCGCTTCTGAGGTGCGGGCACTGGTCGCGACCGATTGGATTCCACGCGAGCCGAACTACGACGCCATCGACGCCTATCTGGGGTTGCAGTACGTGCCCTCGCCCGAGACCGCGTTTCGCGGCGTCGCCAAGCTGCCGCCTGGTTGCCGGGCGGTGTGCAAGCCCGGGCAAGAACCGGTGGTCGAGCGCTACAACGCCTGGGATTTTCACCCGCGCCCGCTGCCCTCGACCGACCAGCGTGAGTTGGTGGCCGAGCTGCGGCGGCTTTTGGAAGAGTCGGTGCGTTTGCGCATGGTTGCCGACGTGCCGCTGGGTGCGTTCTTGTCGGGCGGCATCGATTCGTCGCTGGTGGTCGCGCTGATGGCCAGGCAGTCGTCGCGGCCGGTGAAGACGTTCGCAGTCGGGTTTCCCGAGCAGGACCTAAGCGAGCTGCCGTTTGCCAAGCAGGTGGCGGAGCTCTACGCGACCGAGCATCACGAAATCATGGTGAATCCCGACATGGTCGCCATCGTGCCGAGAATCGTCGAGCACTACGGCGAGCCATTCGCGGACGCCTCGGCGGTGCCGACGTGGTATCTGTGTGAGGTCACCAAACGGCACGTCACGGTGGCTCTGTCGGGCGATGGCGGCGACGAGAACTTTGGTGGCTACGACCGATACCGTGTGGCTCGGCTGCTCAATCGCTTGTTGAAGCTGCCGGCCCCTCTGCGCGCAACCCTTTCGGCCGGTCTGTGCAATCTGCCTTTTGCAGCGGCGCAGCCCCTGCGCAACACAGGGCTGCGTTTTAGGCAAACTGCGGCCGAGCGCTACGAAGGATGGATTTGCCATTTTGAGCACCGCGAACGGCTGGCCCTGTACCAGCCCGAGTTTCGCGCCCGGTTCGAGCGCGACGCCGTGGCCGCGCGCTTTGCCGAGACCATTGATGGGGGCACGGCAGGGGATGCCATCGGCCGCCTGATGGAGCTCGACACGCAGACCTATTTGCCCGACGACATTCTGGTCAAGGTCGACATCGCCTCAATGGCGCATGCGCTGGAAGTCAGGGCGCCGATTCTCGATCGCGAAGTCATGCGATTTGCCGCGGCCCTGCCCACGCAATTCAAGCTGCGCGGCAGGGTGACGAAGCTGCTGTTGCGAGAAGTCGCCAAGGACCTTCTTCCGAAGACCATTCTCAAGCGGGGCAAGCGCGGCTTCGGACTGCCGATCCATCGCTGGATGCGCGGCGAGCTGGCGGCGATGTCGCGGGATACGCTGCTCGACGCCAGAGCACGCGGCCGTGGCTTGTTCTTGCCAAGGGCGGTGGAATCATTGCTGGCGGCGCATGCCCGCGGCGAGCCGCGCGGTCAACAGATTTGGAATCTGATGATGCTCGAGCTTTGGTTCCGCGCCTTCATCGACCGGCGGCCGGCGTAGTGGCGCGTGCCTTGCGCCGTTCGCGCCAGAGGATGAAGGCGGGTAGGGCCAGCAGGGCGGCCGACAAGCAGGACACTTCGCCCAAGATCGCCATCATGCCGAAGCCCTTCAAGGCCCGACTGCTGGCCGCAAGCAGCGAGCCGTAGCCGACAATGGTGGTCCACGAGCACAGCGCAACCGCGGCGCCCGTCGAGCCGACCGCGCGGACCATGTCGTGGTCGTCGCGGTAGCGTTGCGCGACGTTGAGGCCGTACTCCGCGCCGATGCCGAATGTAATGGGCAGTGCGATGAAGTTGAGGAAGGTGATCCTCACCTCGGCCATTCCGGCGATGCCCATCATCCAAATCACGCCGACCAGCAGGGTGCCGATGGCAGACAGCGCGGCCGAGCGCGGGCGCATGATGATCCACGAGAACAGCAGCACGACGATCAGCGACGCCCCCGTCGCAATGGGGCCGTCGTGCAAGATCGAACGAATCATGGCCGCGAACACCACCGCGCTGCCCGAGGTTGCAATGGTCTTGTTCTCCTCGGGCAAGTGCAGGTACTGAAGCACATTGGACAGGCGAAGCAGGTCGATCCCGCTCCACACCGAGAAGTTCTGGTCGATCGGGTAGACCAGGACCACGCGGCCGACCGTCCCGTCGACCTCGGTGAAAGGTCGTCGAGCCAACGGCGGAACGTCCATCGGCACCAGCACGCGGAGGTGGTCGGGAACGTCGACTTGCTCAATCTGCTTGCGTTCCTTCTCGCTGGCGGCTTCCAGAGCCGGGTCGTGGGCTAGCTTGCGGATGTTCTCCAGCAGCAGGATTTTCCGTTGTTGCGCCTCGGGCGTTCCGGGAAGGACGTCGTTGAAGGTGACGATGTTGCCGATGACATGCTCGGCTTTGTCCTGGCGCCAGATCGCGGATCGAATGGGCTCGACCTCGGCAGAGGTGTCGGCCAGCACGATGGTCGGCGACGGCCAGCGGCCGAATATCTTGTCCGCGCTATGGGTGAACTGCCGCTGCTCGTCGGTGGTCTGCAAATCGGCGTTGAGCTTTCGGAAGTCGTATTCGAACGGCGCCTTGGCGAAGTGGAGCAGTCCAACGCTGCACACGATGGTCAGCACCGTCGCCACCACCGCAATCGTGCCGGGCTGCTTGCCCAAGATGCGGCCGAGGAACCCGAGGTTCAGCGGAGCCCGCGGCGCAGAGCCCTTCTGCTTACCTTGTGCACGGCGGTCCATCAAGAAGAACACCGACGGCAACACCGTGAAGGTTAACGCCCAGCAAAACAGCACGCCAAACGCGGCCATCAACCCGAATTGGTAGAAGCCGCGGAACTTGGTCAGCATCAGCGTCCCGTAGGCCGCCGAGGCGCACACGGCCGCCACGCCGGTTCCGCGCGTGACGCCGGCGATCGCGCACTGCATGGACGCTGCGTTTGAATTGCCGGCGGCGCGGTATTCCTCGTAGCGCGACATCAAGATGATGGCGTAGTTGATGCCATTGCCGAGGATGATGGAGCCCAGGAAGGCGGTCGATGAGTTGACGTAGCCGAACACGATCTCGGCGACCGCAAAGGCCATCACCGTGCCGATCACGCCGGACGTGGCAATCAGGGGCAAGAAGCGCAGCCGCCGGAAATACACGCCGATGGAAATCGCGACGATCGATAGGCAGGTGACCGTCACCCACAGAATGTCGCTCTCGACGGCGGCGCGGTTGGCGATGGCCGTGGCCACCGGGCCGCCGACGTAGGCTTTCATCTGGGGATGAAACTCGTGCGGGTCGTTTTCCCTCACCAGGCGGCTGGCGGCCTCGTAGATGCCCTCGCCCCCGCGCTCGCCGAAAATCCCGCCGGGGGGCAGCGCCGCGATCCACACGTAGCTGCCGTCCTGGTTGCTGAACACCCCGTCGGGGAAGCGCCCGCCCAGTGGATCCTGCTTGGTCATTCGCTGGCGAAGCGAATCGACCGATTCCTGTTCGTCGTCGTCGTCCAGGTCGATGAGCAAGGGGTTCTTGCGTTTGGAGATTTCGCGGCGCAAGCGATCGCGAATTTCGGTGAGGTCCTGCTCCGAGGCGTAGAGCCATTTGTTCTTCTCGAAGAATGCTTTCAGGTCGCGAACGTTGTAGGTCGCCAGGGCCACGGTGTTCTTCGGTAGCTCGAGCAGCTTTTGGGTCAGCTTGTCAGCGTAGCGTACGTTCGCGTCACGGTCGGGTGAGTGGACCCCGACAAGGAGCAGGGACATGTCACCGATGCGCGCCTGCGTCTTTTCGAGAGCCACGACACCCGGATCGTTGCTGGGAAGAAGCTCGGAAAACGCAGTGCGAAGCTCCAGACGGGAGGCCAGCCACGTGGACAGACCGAAAATCAGCACGGCGAATAGCAGGATCTTGCCTGCGTGTCGCGAGACGAAGGCGCAATAGCGAGCGGATTTTGATTCGGATTCAGAGTGCATCCGGGCACGAACCTAACCGCACCCGCGCTGCGAAACAAGAACGTGCTCGCGTCGGCGTCATGGTGGCGAAGCTCATGCGAGGGATTCGGATTTGGGGTTGTGCAACCGCATAGGATAAGAATAGCCATGCCCGCCACCAGCCATCGCGTCAGCACTTTCACCGAATCGGTCATCCGGTCCATGACCCGGCTGGCGAACAAACACGGCGCCATCAATTTGTCGCAGGGGTACCCCGACTTCGATCCGCCCGAGGCGCTGAGGCAGGCGGCCGAGCGGGCAGGGCGACACGGCCCGCATCAGTACGCGGTGACCTGGGGCGCGCCCAGCTTCCGAGCGGCGCTGGCGCGCAAGCAGAGCCGTTTTATGGGCATGCCCATCGATCCCGACGAGAACATCGTCGTCACCTGCGGCAGCACCGAGGCCATGATGGTGGCGATGATGACCGCGTGCAACCCGGGCGATCGCGTGGTCGTGTTTTCTCCCTTTTACGAAAACTACGTCGCGGACACGATTCTGTCGGGCGCCGAGCCCATCTTCGTGCCCCTCCGGCCGCCGCACTTCCGTTTCGATCCGGACGACTTGTGCCGTGCCTTCGCGCAAAGACCGAAGGCGATCATCCTGTGCAACCCTGCCAATCCCTCCGGTCGCGTGTTCACTCGGCCCGAGCTGGAGCTGATTGCGGGCTTGGCCGAGGAAGTCGACGCCTTCGTGATTACCGACGAAGTCTACGAGCACATCCTGTACGCGCCGAACAAGCACATCTACTTCGCATCGCTGCCTGGCATGGCCAAGCGGACCATCAGTTGCGGCTCGCTGTCGAAGACCTACTCAATCACCGGCTGGCGCCTGGGCTACATCATTGCTGCACCCGAGGTGACTGCTGGTGTTCGTAAGGTGCACGACTTTCTGACCGTCGGTGCCGCCGCACCACTGCAGGAGGCCGCAATTGCGGGCCTTGAATTGCCGGACAGCTACTACGCCGAGTTGCAGGCGACCTATTCCGTCAAGCGTGACTTGTTCTTGGGCTATTTGCGTCGCGCCGGCCTTCAGTTCAGTGAGCCGGAGGGCGCGTATTACGTATTGGTGGATATTTCACAGTTTGGATATGCGTCGGATACGACATTCTGTGAGTGGCTGACCTCCACAATTGGCGTCGCTGCCGTCCCCGGGTCCAGCTTCTTCAAGGAACCGGTCCGCAATTACATCCGTTTCCACTTCGCCAAGCGGGAGGAGACCTTGATTGCGGCGGGAGAGAGATTGCTGAAACTGCTGGAGACGGCATAGGAGGGCTAATCGACTGCGTCATTTGGTAACGCGTCGCGTCCATGTTGGGGAAGTTCGTAAATCGGAATTTCGGACCTTCACCTTGGTCGGGCGACACTTTTGCCGCGGCCCGCTCTTGTATTGCGTATGACACGCGATGCTGGCAAGCTCCCTACCCCTGACCATGAACAAAACCTTCTTGAACTCCGCTGTCTTGGCCAGCGCAGTCGCGATCCTGGGGGCTTGCGCCCATCCGCCGCCTCCGTCGCCCTGCACCACGCCCGAACCCCTCCGCCTGAGCCTGGTCGCCTCATCGCGCCTGAACCCGGGCGAAAACGGCGAGTCGCTTGCCACCACGGTGAGGGTCTACCAGCTCAAGGACACGGCGAAGCTCATCGAATCCACTCTCGACCGCATCCTGGACGGCGACAAGGCCGTGCTGGGCGAGGACCTGGTTTCGATGCAGGAGCTGACGCTGTATCCGGGGGAAAAGGCCGCGCCGGCCATGGTGCGCGGCGAAGGTGCCACGAATCTGGCCGTGGTCGCCATGTTTCGGCGGCCGGTCGGACCGTCGTGGCGCGCGATTCGCAAGCTTCCGCCGCCGGATCCCCAACACTGCCACGGTACGGTCGCCACCCCAGCTGCGCTGGCAGCGTCGCAACTAAAATTCACGCTGGAAGACAGTCGGGTCGACATGCGATGAGGTTTGTACCATGAAGGGTCTTCAACGCGTCGTTTGGTCCGAGGGCATGCTGGTGTCGCCCCAGCACCTGCAGCAGGCGGATTTGTATCACGAGCGGCTTCTCGACTGTCGTCTGGCTGCCAGCACGCCGCTTGGCTGGGGCATCACGGCGGTGGAAATCGACGCCGGCGCTCTGGCGGCGGACCAGCTGGTGGTGGGCCGCTTCGCTGGGGTGTTGTCGGATGGGCTGCCGCTGGAATTCAAGGCCGGGGATCCCGAGGCGCCCGCCGCGCGGCCGATCGGGGCGAATTTCCCCCCCGCGTTGCCGGCCCTTGAGGTGTATCTTGCCGTGCCGAAAGAGCGTGAGGGCGTGCCATCGGTGGCGGCGGAGATGGGCGATGGCAAGGCGCCGGTGGGCAAGGCGGCGATTCGCACGCGGTTTCGCAGCGCGAGCCAGAAGATCGTCGACATGACAGGCGAGGCGGCCGACCTGGCCATGGCTTTTGCCCAGCGCAACCTGACCGTCCTGTTTGGCAACGAGGCCCGCGACGACTACGAGTCGATCAAGATCGCGGAAATCGTGCGCGACGCGGGCGGGGCCTTGCTGGTCAGCGATGCTTTCATTCCGTCGGTGCTGACCATTTCGGCTTCGCCCTTCTTGATGGGCGCCGTGCAACGACTGTTGGCGCTGATGGTGGCCAAGCAACGCCAGCTCGCTGCCGAGCGAGCCCAGCGTGACTCGGCTTCGGTCGAATTCGGCGCCAACGACGTGACCCGCTATCTGCAGCTTTCGGCGCTGAATGCGACGATTCCCTTCTTGGTCCACGCCGGCCGCAACGGCGAGCTCTCCCCACGGGAGTTGTTCCTGTTCCTGATTCAAAGCGCCGGGGCGCTTTCCACGTTCTCCGTCGACACCGACCCATCGGCCTTTCCGCCTTTCATCTTCACTGACCTGCGGTCGACCTTCGAGGAGCTCTTTGCCCTATTGACCGGGCTTTTGCGGGCGAACCTGCGCGAGATGTGCGTGCGTGTGCCGATCGAGGTGCGCGAGGGGATCCACGTCGGAACGCTCAACGACGAGCGGATTCTCAAATGCCAGCAGTTCGTGCTGGGCGCGCAGTCCTCCATGCCGGTCGAGCAGCTGGCGCGTGAGCTTGCGACTAGGTCCAAGATCGCGTCGTGGTCGCAGTTGCCTTTCCTCATGCGGCAAGCAACCCGCGGTGTTGCTCTGCAGGTCACGCACCGGCCGCCGCCCGAGATTCCGGTTCGCGCGGGTGTGGTTTACTTCCTCATGGACACCTCGGTCGATCACTGGCGACATGTGCTTGCCGAGCGGAAGGTGGCGGTCTATGCGCCGCCGCCCTTCGATCCATCGCAGGTCAAGATCGAGATCTACGGTATTCCGAGCAAAGGCTAGAGGGGCGACGTCATGGCTGACCTGGTTCAAGAGTTGACTGGGGAGAGTTTTGGTGCGATCGCGCGTCTGCGCGAGCTCGACGGGCCGGTGCCTTCACCTGAGACTGTGCACGCGCGCATGCGCGGCTTTTTTGAGGCGCTCAAGGATCGGGCGCGCACCCACGGCATTCCCGACAAGGACACGCAGGACATCATCTATGCCCTCGTCGCCTTGGCCGACGAGGTGGCCATCAACACGCCGGAGCCGCTGCGCAGCTACTGGATGAACCAGCCGTTGCAGCTGCACTACTTCGGCGAGAACGTGGCCGGCGAAGGCTTCTTCACGCGACTGCAGGCCTTGCTTTCCGATGGCCGCCGGATCGAGGTGCTGCGCGTGTATCACCTGTGCTTGCTGTTCGGGTTTCAGGGCAAGTACGGGTTCCCTGGCGGCGATGCCGACCTTCTTCGCATCACCGAGGGCGTGCGCAACCAATTGGAGCGCCACCTCGAGGTGCCGGACTCACTGGCGCCAGCGGGCGAGCCGCCCGACGAGCCCGCGGTGCGCCGGGCGAGCAGCAACCTGTTGCTCTGGGTTTCGCTGGGCGTTTTCGCGCTGGCGCTGGCGGTCTTCGTCGGGCTGCGCATCTCTTTCGATCAACAAGTCGCCGACGTCACGTCGCGCGTCGACAAACTAGCCCACTAGAGGACACGTCGTGCTCAAGTACATTTTTGGGGCCATCTTCGTTGCGCTCGCCTGGGCGGCGGCGATTGTCTTCCACGGGATTGCGGTCTTGTTTTGGTCCGCCATCGGCGTCACCATCGTGGTGGTGGTGGGGCTGGCCTTGTGGGCAATTCTCAAGGCGGTTGCTACGCGCAAGGCTGCCAGCGCGATCGAGGCCGGGCTGGGCGAGATGGGCGGTCGAAACATTCGCCCAGATCAGCAGGCGGAAATCACCGCGATGCAGGTCGAGTTTCAGAAGGCGATCGCGGGCCTCAAGTCGTCGCGCCTTGGCCACAAAGGGCGCGATGCCCTGGGCGTGCTTCCCTGGTACATCATCATCGGCCCGCCCGGCGCCGGCAAAACCACAGCGTTGCGCAGCTCGGGGCTGCAGTTCCCGTACGCCAAGGGCGGCAAGGTCAAGGGCGTCGGCGGTACCCGCAACTGCGACTGGTGGCTGACCAACGAAGCCATCATTCTCGATACCGCCGGTCGCTGGTCGACCCAGGACGACGATCACGAAGAGTGGCTGGCGTTCCTGGATTTGCTGCACAGGACTCGGCCGAAAAAGCCAGTGAACGGCATTCTGCTTGCGGTCAGCCTCCTTGATCTAGAGGGCGGCGAGGAAGAAATGTCGGCGTTGGCCAAGGCGTTGCGCGACCGCCTGGACGAAGTCACCGGGCGACTCGAGATGGTCGTGCCGGTGTACCTGCTCGTCACCAAGAGCGACCTCGTGCCCGGCTTCGTCGAGATGTTCGGCGATTTACGCGACAAAGAGCGCGGGCAAATCTGGGGCGTCACGCTTCCTCTCATTGCCAGCCCCGATGAACGGGCGGGGCTCTTGGAAGAGCACCTGCATGAGCTGTTCGATGTGGTCGGCCAGCGCGCGTTTACCCGGCTGTGCGAAGAACGGCGGGTCGATGCTCGCCACAAGATCTTTGAGTTCTCGCAGCAGCTGGAAGCGTTCGGCCAGAACCTGTCGTCGCTGGTCACCGAGCTGTTCGCCGAGAACGTCTACCAGGACGCGCCGATTCTGCGCGGTGTGTACTTCACGTCGGGCACCCAGGAAGGGCGGCCCATCGACCGCATCATGCAGAGCATGGCCAGCGCGTTCGGGATTTCCGGACATGCGACCGCAGCGGTGGCGGTCACCAAGCCCAAGAGCTACTTCCTACGCGACGTCTTCACCTCGGTGGTCTTCCCAGACCAGAGCGCTGCGGTTCGCAGTACGCGCGTGATGCGCAAACAGCGTATCCGTCGGCTTGCGCTCACCGCCGGTGCGTTCGCACTAGCGGCCGGTTTCCTGTTCTTGCCGATTCGCTCCTACAGCACGAACTCGGGCTACGCGAAGGATGTGCTTCACGCGATCGACAAGCTCGCGTCGAGCAAGTCGAGCAAAGACGGGATGGGGCTGGTTTCCGCGGAATCGTTGGAGTCTCTCGAGGATCTGGCCAAGTCGCTGGCCGAAGGTGAGAGTAGCTCGGTCTTGTTTCCGCGCGCGAGCGTGACCAAGCAGTTGCACACGTCGATCGAACGGCTGGTGGTTCGTCCCATCATCCGCGCCGACATCGCGAAGGCGGCGTCGGTGGGCGGACTCGGCGCCTCTGATTTGATGGATGCTCTGGTGCTGCATCTGCTCCTGACGCAAGACAAGCAACCCGACGAGCCCACCCCGCGCACCGACCGGTGGGAAGCCGCGGTGAAGCTGGCTGCCGAGAAGGCGAGCGCGCGCTGGGTGAGCCTGACCAATCAGCCGGCCGCGGGGCGAGCGCCGCGCGTGCTTGAGAACCTGGTCAAGTTCTACGCTGGCCGCATCGCCGACCCCGCGGACATGATCGATCGCGACAAGAAGTTCGTGAATTACGCCCGCACGGTGCTGATCGGCTCGGGTGACGATCCGCTGGCGGAGATCATCAATGACCCGAGCATGCCGCGCGACCTGAAGGCGATCGACCTGCTTGGCAGCGCGGTGGTGATGTTGACGCCGCAGCAACCGCAAACCAAGGCGAGCAAGAAGGAAATCGCGGTCCGCGGCGCATTCACGCCGGCCGGCTACATCGCCGTCAAGAAGCGCCTGCATCAGTTGGAAAAGGCGCAGGATGACGACGAGAACTCGTGGATTCTCGGAAAAGAGCGCAAGGCGCGCGACGCGCGGGCCATCGCCAAGATCCAGGCCGACTACTACGTGCAATACATCGCTGCATGGAAGCGATTCCTGCTGACGTTGTCCATGCGTGAGCCGTCGTCGCTCGACGAAGCGCGGGCGCTCATCAAGAAGCTGAACGCAGACAAGCCCTTCGAGTCTACCTGGAAGAACATCAGTGAGAATCTGGTTCTCAAAGAGGAGGAATCGCTGGCGGGCAAGGCGCTCGGCATGCTGAAGGGGGCGGCCGACAAGAAGGCCGGTGGCAAGCTGAAGGACAAGCTTGGCAAGGAGAGCGACGACGACGATGACCGCGATCCAGGCGCCAAGCAGGTCGAGACCGCGTTCGAAGGCCTGATGCGGTTCGGGTCGGTCAAGCCAACCGGTTTCGAACAATACGGGCAGATTCTGACCGAGCTGGCGGGCGCGATGGGCGAGCAGGGCATGCCCGACGCCAAGGCATTTCAGTCTGCGATCCGCACCCAGCGAACCAACCTGTCGAACCTCATCGCCCGCTACGACGACCAGGGTTGGGAGCAGGGCATGCTGGAAAAGATCCTCATGCCTCCTCTGCGCGGCGCTGAGGTCGCTGTCGTGGGCGCCAGCGCGGATTCGGCCAATCGCAAGTGGTGTGAAACCGTGGTCGTGGCCTTCGACCAGCTATTGGCTGGCAAGTACCCCTTCGGCAGCGGCAGGAGTGCTGGCGAGGCCAAGGTCGCCGACATCGAGAAGTTCTTCCAACCCGCCACGGGAACCCTGTGGCAGTACTACAATGACTCGCTCGCCTCGGACATTGAAAAGGTGGGGACGCTCTTCCGGCTCAAGGAGGGCGGCGCCGTTCACTACCGCGAGGAATTCCTCAAGTTCCTCAGCCACGCGGCGGAGTTGACCAACCAAATCTTCGCCAAGGATCCGTCGAAGATTTCCATGCCGATCGGTATCCATATCCGTCCGTCGGCGCAGTACTCGAAGATTATTTTCGACATTGGCACCAAGAAGATCACCGGACTCAATGCCGTGGATCGCTGGGACGAATTCGTATGGCCTGTTCGCCGATCGATTTTCCGTCTCTTCGTCAAGAGCGACGAAGTCGAGACCATTGGGCCACGCGACGAAGGCGAGTGGTCGCTCTTCTACCTGGTCGGCGCGGGTGTCAATCCCTCGAAGAATGGCGACTATGTCACGGTGACCTATACGCCCGCCAACGGCCAGAACAAGGTCCTGGTCGACTTCAAGCCGGAGAATATCCGCGAGATTTTCCAGAAGTTTGCACTTCCGAGGGGCATCACCGCTGGCGGCGGTTCGTGTAGGAAATAGCAGAGGTCCTCATGTTCCGAACTTCGCTACCACGCATCCGTGAACCTGCCGCTGGACTCTACGGGAAAATTCCAGCCGAACGTGACTTCGTTCGCATCAACGCCGGTGATTTTCAGCAGGCAGGGCTTGATCAATGGTTCCAGGAGGGCGTCGAGTGCCTTCACACCGAACATACGCGTTTGCCGAACGAGCCGACACACTTCATGTTGGTATCGCCCGGCGGGGACGCGTTCGTCGGCGGATTTATGCCAGGCGAGGACGCCGTCGGTCGGAATTTCCCGCTCATCATTTCGGTGCGCCTCGAAGCACGTAGCCTGGTTGAGGCCCTGCCGCTCTTGCCTTCGGTTTTCGGACCGTTCTTCGAGGCTGCGACCACGGTCGCCGAGGCAGCGCGCGGCCTGAGCGCCCAGGACTTGGCCGCTCAGGTCGACTGGTTGAAGCAGACGCTGGAACATAGTGCTCCTGCGCTCCCGCTCGATGAGCTCTTGGCTGGGTCGAGCTTCTTCGAGTTGCGCGTAGCCATCGGCAGTTTGAAAGAGGGCGGAGGCTATGCCCTCAGCACCCTGGCTACTGCCTGCGAGCAAGCTTCGGCCAAACCACCCGAGTCGGCCAAGCAAACCGTGACGCTTGAATGCCCAACTCCGACCGATGGCATGCGAGCCTTCTGGTTGGAGCTTATCCGCCGTAGATTGCGGAAGGACGCTGCCACGCCATCGGTGATGTGGACGCCATCGCGCTTGCTTGTGGCATTTGGACCGGCGCCGCCTCAGATGCTGGCCTACCTGGCCAATCCCGAGCACAAGGGGCAGCGCTTCTGGCCGCTTCATACCAGCAACGTTGCGGCTAATGAGAAGGCTGTGCAAGCGCTATTACCGGAGCAGGCGCAGCTCCTTGGCTCAGGCCAGGCCTCGCTGGCGGATGTGCTGGCGACGTTCGGGGGATGAGACATTCGGGAAAGCGGCGCTCGG
>PMLH01000097.1 GCA_003159055.1 Myxococcales bacterium | reverse complement strand
CGGCGAAATCATCATGATCGACTGCGGCACCGGGGCGCGGAATTTCGGCATCTCGTTGCTCGCCGGTGCGTTCGGCAAAGGCAAGGGGACGGCGACGGTTCTGCTTTCGCACGCGCATTGGGACCACATCCAGGGCTTCCCATTCTTCGGGCCATTCTACGTGCCGGGCAACCGCTTCACAGTGCTGGGTGGCACCCACGGTTCCGAGCTTCTGGAACGCGTGCTGGAACGGCAGATGGCGGCACAATTCTTCCCCGTGCAGAGCTACCGCAACATGGGCGCCGACATTGAGATGCGCGCGGTTTCGGAAGACCGGGAGCTGCGCGTGGGCAACGCGAAGATCGTTGCGCATTCCAACCCGCACGGCCCGACGCAAGTGCAGGCGTTTCGCATCGAGGCCGACGGTAAGACGCTGGTCTACGCCAGCGACGTGGGCTACGCGGACGGCGGGCCGCCCGAGGAGACCGTGGCCGTGTACCGTGGCGCCGATCTCCTGATTCACGACTGCACGTTCACGCCCGAGGATCGGGCGCAGCGGGTATCGCGTGGCTTGTCGTCGCTCGACGATGCGGTGGAGGCCGCCATTCGTGCGAATGCCAAGCGGCTGGCGCTGTTTCACTACGACCAAGACTACAGTGACTACGACGTCGACCAGTTGGTCGCGCGTGGCCGCCGGCAGCTCGACGCGAAGGGCGCGGGGGAGACGGAAATCGTCGGGGCGGCGGAGGGGCTGACGGTCAGGCTGTAGTTTCCGGTGACCGGTGACCGGTGGCCGGATCCGGTTCCGTGGCCGGTTCCGGCTCCGGATCCGGCGCTCGGGGAGGCGCCGACGCACGCCGGTCCCCGACCCGACTGGACTCGGATGACAGCCCAGCGAATGACAGGGGTCAGGGCTTTTGCAGCACCACCAGGTCTTGCATTCCGGCACCCTGCTCGATGTACTCCAGCACCTTGAAGTGCTTGCCAAACTCCCGCTGCGTGTAGTCCCTCGACTGAAACGTCCCGCGGTAGTAACCCTTGGGCGCAATGCCATCCAGCGTGAGATCGAGCGCCGAATCGACGATGCCTTCCGGCGGGAAGGTGGTGGCCAGGTTGCCGCACGTGTACGCGTAGGCCATGCGGCCGTGAACCGTGGCCAGAAAAATCCCGCCCGGCACCAGGATCCGGCGCATCTCTGCCAGCCAGGCATGCTGCACATCCCGCGTCAGGTGCGTAAAGACCGAGAAGGAAACGATCAGGTCAAAATGGTCCGCCGGATACGGTGCTGGCGGCATGGGCCCGAGTACCGAAAAGCTCCCACCCGCGAGATGCGTCTGGGCCCAATGAATGGCATCCGGATCGATATCGCAACCACAATATTCCGGGCAGTCCTCCGCCGCCAAGAAGTGCATGCTCATCCGCCCGCACCCGCACCCCCAATCCAGCATGCGCCGTACCTTGCCAATATCCCCATGGCGCGCCAGCGGCTCGCAAAAATCGCCCACACTTTTGAGTCCCCCCACCTTGAAGAGGTGGGCCTGTTTGACGTGAGCCACCCGGTACATGTTGTCGATAGGCGCGGTCGGCAGGTCATCCACCCCCCGCCGCACCAGTTGGAACATCCTCCCGATCCGTCTCTGTCCCTGCCGACAGATCAAATCCACCCGCCGCACCTCCTC
The DNA here is from genome assembly GCA_003159055.1 of Myxococcales bacterium. Next base: position 1,168 of record PMLH01000097.1, on the reverse strand, counting down.
CGCCCCCACCGGCACTTCCACATCAAATCCCACCGCATCCCCGTTGGGCAGCCAAGGATAGAACTTCTGGACATCCGGCCGCGGCGTCATGGGCCGCGTAAAGAGCAGCTTCCCATCCAGGTACACGTCCACGGCGTCCATCGGCTGCCCCGCCAGCACCATCCACCCCGCCAGCCGCACCCCAAGCTCCGTCGGCAACAGCGCATCCAATAGCCCACTGATGGGCAGCTCGCGAAACGGCACATTCGCGAGCGGGAAATCCGATAACTTGTAAATCTTTCGCATGACACTCCAGAAGTATTGTTGACGCTACATTCCCGACAGCATCTGGCCCCCGGCGACCAGCAGGTACAACCGCCGCAAGGTCCCCTGGAAGTAGGGCGTGTCGTCCATGCCCGTGTTTCCCATCCAGTCCTTCACATAGCTGTCGATCTTGGCTTGGCTGATGGCGATGCCGGAATCGGCGAAGGCGCCGATGAAGGCACTGTTGTTGGCGTAGCCGGTCTTGGTCACACCGCCCTTGCCGTCGACGAACTTGCTGAAGTTTCCAAGAACCGTCTTCGCCTCGGGGGTGCAGTACCACATGAAGTCCATGGCGATGCGCCACGGGGTGCGGCAGGCGTTGTAGTCGTAGGTGCTCGACTCCACGCTGCCGTCGCTGAATCCCCACTCGGGCACCAGACCGTTCATCGTGGCCTGGTACTGAGCGAGCAGCTTGTACGAATCGCTGGCCAGCTGCTTCCAGAAGTCGGCGTTGGCCGTGTCGATGGTGGCGAAGGCGCGGTAGTGGCCAGGCGAAAAGTAGGACGGGTTGACCCTGCCCTTGGTGGCTGAGTCGGTGCAACCGCCAAACTTGTCGCCGGGGCGAAGCACGACCATTCCATTTGCGCACGAATCCGTTTCGAACTTCTTGATCTTGGCGATCATGTCTTGCGCCTTGGTCTGGTAGCCGCCCCAAACCTTGTCGGCGATCACCAGGCCCATGGTCGCATCCAGATCGCCATCGGTGGCCGCGTTGGCGTTGTTGTTGCCCGGGGCCGAGCACGCATCCATCGACCAGTTCATGAGCCCGTTCGGATCCAGGTGGTCGGTGTAGAACTTCCACAGCTTGTCGAACAGCTTCTGGTCGTTGTTGTTGGCGGCGAGGAGCATGCCGTAGCCGATGCCT
>PMLH01000374.1 GCA_003159055.1 Myxococcales bacterium | reverse complement strand
CCAGCTCGACGGCGGGCACGTGGCGATCGCGTTTTTCGGCAACGCCTATGGACGCGCCAGTCAGTTCCTCCGCCGCATGCTGCTTCCGCTCGCGGTCGGCGTGACCGCCGCGGTCTATTGGTCCACCAGTCGCGATCTCGCGCACGCCGGACTCACGAGCACGAAGGTCGCCTGGTACGCGGCCATCACCGCCGGCGCGCAGTGGCTCGTGTGGTACGTGATGCTCGGGCTGCTCCGCCGGCTGTCCGGAGGAATCGACCACCCGCCCGTCGACGACCGCCCCCTGCCGCAAAGCCGCGCCCTGCTGTTTTGGGCCGTGGTGCTCAGCTTCGTGCTGATCTTCATGCCGGTGCCGCTTCGGCCCGCCGTAGGGTCGCAGGTCCAAGCAGAGGCTCCCGCGGCGGACAACCGCTGACGCGCACCGGCCGCCGCCGCCGCCCTGGCGAAGTGCGGTCATTATTTGTGTTTCCCGACTGCGGTCGGCACCATGGTCGGATGAATGGTCGCAAGCACGGATTCGAATCCCAGCACTTGCTTTGGGGCTTATGCCTCGCCGTTCTGATCGCCCAAGCCTACGCAACACTGGCCAATGACTGGTCGCTGTTGCGAGAGACCCGTTTGGAATTCCCGATGTCCGCCAAACCCTACTACCCGTTCCTCCCGGTGTACAGCAGCACCGGCGCCCGGGCATCGCTGGGGGCGGACTTCAGTCAGGTGTACTACGCGGCTTCGGCCATTCGGCATGGGGACGCGCCCTACGAACCTCTTCATGCCGAGTTTCGCGATCGATTCGGTCGACGTCCCAACTATCCGCCGCTGACCAATTACGTCTATGTGCCGCTGACGTTCCTCCCCTACCCGGACGCGCTGGCGGTTCACACCCTTGCTGGCCTCGTCATCTTCCTGGGATTGACCCTGTTCGTGCTAAGGAAGGCGGGACTTCGCCACCACGCAGCGGGTGTCATCCTAGCCACTCTGCTACTCGTTCTGCAGACACCTATCGGGTTCTCCCACACCGAGCGAGGCCAATTCGATCTATTCGTTGCTTCCTCATTTCTTCTTGTGGCAAGCTCGCTCTACGTTGGCTCTGCCACAGTTGTCTTCACCGCTGCAGGCGCTTGTTTTGGCGCTCTGAAATGGACTTCGGTCCCGGTTCTCTTGGCGTTCAGTCTGAGTGGGATTGTGGCATCCGCCACGGCTCGGAAACGACTGGCCTATGGGGCCATACCTCTTGTCCTCGGACTCAGTGCGATGGCCTTTGCCCCTGATGTGCAGGACTATTGGCCAAGTCTGCAACAGTACGAGCTTGAGGGCCCACCCGTCGGAATGAGTCTTGAGCTCCTGCTGCCAGGCGCTGGCGCAAAGGCGGTGCCGGTCGTTTGCACGGTGGGTTTCCTCGCGCTGTTGCTGCTTCGCACACGTCGCACTTCAGATCGCGCAATCGTCTTGCAAGCGGTTGCCGTACCTTGGGGGCTTGCGGTGGCTTTGCAGAGCCTCTGCATGTTCAGGATGGCGTACGAGTACCGAGCAGTTTCTTTGCTGGGCTTTCTGCCCGTGGTCATCATTTGGATGGAACGGGCAGCCATCGTGCGACGGGGGCTTCGGATGGTGGTTGGCATTTTGGTGGGAGTCTTCTTCGTGCTTGCCTTTCGCGTCTTCGATCTTCGGGGCACCCTGCTGAGCAGCAGCCAGATGCTCTACGCCTACGGTGCGTGGTCGCTGGTTTTTCTGGGCCTTGCCGTGAATATTCTGTGGTCCTGTGCCGCGCGGGACTCGGTCGCTGGTCAGAGGGTGGCGTCGTTGAGATAGGCTCCCAGGTCAGGCGCCGAAACGGCCGGCGCTGATGCCCATCGCAAGCGGCCGTTGCCCTCGCCGCGCCCCCTTCTGGCCGCCTGCGCGCTTTGCGACTATCATGGTGTCTGTGGAACGTTTCGACGCTGCCCGCCTGCCGAAGAGGCATCCATGACGGACGCTCCAGGCGCCCCTGCGGCCTCTGCGACGTGCCCGAAGTGTGGCAAGACGCGCGCTGACGGAACGGCTGCTTGCCCGCGCTGTGGCCTCGTCTTCGCCTTGTGGAACGCCGACGAAGGCATCGCGCTGGCTCGCCTCGACAGCGCCGGCGAGGAGCTGTGGCAGGAGGTTCAGGACAACTGGAACGATTCCGCGCGCCACGAAGAGTTCCTCAAGCACTGCCTGCAGACAGACACGCTGGCCGCGGCAGGGCGCCTCTACCGGGACCGGCTCGACAAGAATCCCAAGGACGTTCTCGCGGCCCAGATGCAGGGTCAGGTGCTGGCCAAGGCCGCGCTTGGGCTCAGCATTCACAAGACCCAGCCGCGCACGGCGGTGACCCGCGGCGGCTGGTTTTGGGTCGTGGTGCTTGCCGCGATGGCGCTTGGGATCGCGGGTGGCCTTGTCTGGCGGCGTTTGCATTAGGCACCACGGGCGCGCTATCACTGCGGCCCACCGATGAAGGTTCCGTCTTTCGACATGCCGCTCGACGAGGTCAAGGCCAGCCTCGAGCCGCTGCGCCGCCCGCTCAGCATTGCGATCTTGCGAGCGCGCAACCCGTTCAACGTCGGTGCGATCATTCGCGTGGCGCATTCCTTTCTGGTCAGGCACATCGTGCTGGTGGGCGACGAGCCGTTCTACCAACGGGCCGCGATGGGCATGCAGCGCTACGAAAACCTGGTCTACCTTCCCGACGAAGCGGCGCTGGTCGCGTGGGCACACGAGCGAGCGCTGCCCATGCTCGCCTTCGAGCGCGAGCACGCCCGTGCCGACCTGTGGCATGCCACCTTGCCGGAGGAATGCCTGATGGTGTTCGGTAGCGAATCGACGGGCATTCCCGAGTCGCTGATCGCGGCCGCCGATCTGGTGGTGGCCATTCCGATGTACGGCATCAACAATTCTTTTCCTGTCACGGTGGCCGCCGGCATCGCCATGGCAGAATGGACGCGTCGCCATTACGTCGCCCACGCCCCCGGAGGTCATCCGTGATTCCCTATTTCGAGCAGCCCAAGCTTCACCTCGGCCCCATCACCATCCACGCCTTCGGCGCCCTGGTGGCGACGGGCATCCTGCTGGCGTTCCGGCTGATCCGAAAACGCGCCCCGCAGGTTGGCCTTGATCCGGTGCTGGCCGAACGACTGGCCATGCGCATCGTGATCTCCGGCTTCATCTTCGCCCACATCGTGGATCGCATCGCGTACTACCCGCGCGACGTGCTGGCCCACCCGCTCAGCCTGCTCTACATCTGGGAGAGCATCAGCTCGTTCGGCGGCTTTCTCGGCGCAGTCGTGGTGGCCATCTGGTTCATGCGCAGCCATGGGGGCGTGCTCGGCTGGCGCTACCTGAACTTGATCGCCTACGTCTTCCCGCTGGCCTGGATGTTTGGCCGCATGGGTTGCTCGGTGGCCTACGATCACCCTGGTGTCGAAACCCTTTTCTTCCTCGGCCAGCGCTACAGCGACCACCTGATCCGCCACAACCTTGGCCTTTACGAGGCCATCTACAGCGGCGGCATCGCCCTGTTGTTCCATCAGGTGGGCAAGGGCAGACTGCGCTCGCCGGGCTTCTTCGTTGGCTTCCTTCCCCTGGTGTATGCGCCGGTGCGGTTTCTCCTGGATTTCCTGCGCATCGAGGACGCGCGCTACTTCGGCCTGACCCCGGGCCAGTACGGCTCGGTGCTGCTGATGGTAGCGGGAACGGTGGTCATCCGCCAGTCCGCGCAGCGCGAAGCGAGGCAGAATCTGCAGCCGGCTTCAGCCTCGCAGTGACAGGACGACCAGCATCTCGACGTGCGGTGTGTGCGGCATCATGTCGTAGGGAACCGCGCTAACGATGGTCGCGCCGGCCGAAACCAGCACCCCCAGATCGCGGGCCAGACTGTGCGGATCGCAGCTTAGATAGGCCACGAACCGCGGGAACAGGCGGAGAGCCTGCGCCAGGACCGCGTCGGAGCACCCCTTGCGCGGCGGATTCAGCACCACCACATCCGCGCCGTCCAGGCTTGCCAACCCAAGGGCCGCATCGCCGGTAATCACACGTGGACCTGCACCTGGCAAGGAAGACGCAGCCTCGGTCGCGGCGGCGTTCTCCTCGATAGCAACGACCTGTCGAGCCCGCGCCAGCAGCGAAAGCGCGATGCCACCCGCCCCTGAGTACGCGTCCACGGCGCGCCCGAGATCGCCCGGCAGCATCGCAACCAAGTCGCGATAAATGCGCGAGCCGACGGCACGGTTCGCCTGGAAAAACGAACGCGAGGCCAGCCGGACGCGCACGTCGCCGATGTCGTCCTCGAAGATCGGCTGCCCCGCGAGCAGACTTTCTTCCTCGCTGAACAGCGCATTTCCAGATCCGGCGTTCACGTTGAGCACGACGCCGACCAGCGCAGGAAACTGCTCCATGAACGCCCCTGCGACAGCGCCCGCCTGCCCCCAATCTCCCCGGGCTGCAACCAACGTGGCCAACACCCTACCGGCGGCGTTCGCTCTCAACATTGCGTAGCGAAGCAAGCCGGTATGGTGGACTTCGTGGTACGGCTCAACCGCGTTCAGCCGTAGGATGCCGAGCAACACTCGACGAGCCTCGTCGAGGATCGGCTCGACCACCCGGCAGCCCGCCAGATCGACGACGTCATGCGAACGGGGCGCATAGGCACCAAGCACGACCTCGCCGCCCCTCTCGCCATCTTGGCCGCGCGCATAGGTGTACTTCGCCTGGTTGCGATACCCAAGCGTAAGGGGCGACGGTACGCACGCCGTAACCTCGACGGCGCTCAGCTCCTGGTACCTGCCAAGCTCGGTCTGGACCCGCGCCCGCTTCCATTCGAGCTGGGCGGGATAGGCGAGAGGCATCAGCGCACAGCCGCCGCACCTCCCCTGTGCAGGGCAAACCGGCGCCACGCGATCGGGCGACGGCCGGTCGACGCTTTCGAGCAGGCCCCAAGCCTCGCGATATCCCCCGCGTGCGTGCACCGAACGATAGGTGATGCGTCCTCTTATGCGCTCGCCGCGCAGCGCGCCAGCGACGTGTACACGCAAGATCTCGGCCCCCGCCTCGATCTCGACGATGCCCGAGCCTGCCTCATCAAGGCCTATCACCTCGGCCTCGAATGGGTCGCCGGCCTGAGAGCGCTGCGCCACTGCCGTAGGGCCGTCTAGCTTCGCCCGGGCCCAGTCTTGGGCAGCGGACTATCCGGAACCCCGAGGCTCGCGACGGCGACCGGACGCTCGAGGGTCGAGCCCGGTTTTGAGCACGCCAGGGTCCGCAGTCCACCGGGGAATTGCACTTCGACCTTGCCTGGCCCCGGTGTTGCCGCGACGACTCCGACCCCGAAGGTCGCATGGATCACGCGCTCGCCCGGCAAGAAGGCCAGCTGGGGCGAATAGCTGCGCGGAGGCTTGCTTGGGTCGAAATCAGGGACCTCCGGCGCTGGCGTGGCGTTGGAGCGCCCGGCCTTCCGCCGCCTCGGGCGCCCCCACGAGCTACCGCCGCCCTTCGGCGCCGGCGCATTCTTTTCGCCGCGGTAATTGTGCTGGCTGCCGCACAGCTTGCACACGACCTTGGCGACACGATCGCCGATTTTGGCCATCACCACGTGCCATGTGTCGCCACATCGCGTGCAGATGTCCTCGATATCCTCGCCTACCCCTGGGGTCGCCATGATTTGTTGCTTCGCGGCTCCTTTTGCTTGGATCCGATTTTATCAGGCATCGGGCTCCGCCGACGCCTACTTTTTCAGCGAAGCCGAATAGATGATGAGGGCGTCAACCTGGTCGGGAGAAAGCCGGTCCTTGAACGGCTTCATCTCCTGCTCGACCCCGTTCTGGGTGCGCTTGATCCCTTCTAGGACCGATTTGCGGGCACCTTCCAGGGTTAGGTCCTTCCAGTAGGCCGCCTTGGTCATGTCGGCGATGGCCATTTCCTTGCCGAGCTCGGTCTTGGCCTTTCCGTCATCGCCGTGACAAGTCGCACATTTCGCCTCGAAAAGCCGCACGATCTTCTTGGTTGGCTTGTAGCCCCCAGGCGGCGCGAGGCCGTCGGCCAAGAGAGACTGTGAGATGAGAAGAAGGGCAAGAGGGCCAGCCCAAGCGAGATGCCGAGTCATGGTACTTCTGACCTGCAAGGCTTGCCGGCGGAAGGGCTTGTTGTCAAGGTTCACGGCAGGCTTTGGGCGCCACAGGTCGGCCCAACCACAGCGCCGCAAGAAACGATGCCGCACGTGCTGCTGATGTCGATGCCGCCCACGTTTCCGGTCGCGAGCACGCCGGGGGCGGCGTTGCTGGCTGCGAGGCTGGCGCTGCAGGCGAGTCCCACCTGCTTGTTGTCGCTGATGGTGACCTGCGAGAGCGTGGTCGGCCCGGCGACGGGCGGGTTCTGCACCTGAAGCCCGCCCCAACCGGTCGAATTGGGGCCGTTGCCGGTTACGGTGGTGTTCTTGATCGTGAAGGCGGCTCCGTTGAGGAAGATGCCGCCGCCCGGGTTGTCGATCACGGCGCAGCTGTCCAGGTGTAGGACGACGGAATTGCCGCTGGTGGCTGCGGCGTTGACGCCGATCCACGTCGAGGTGCTTGCGCTTCCGCGGATGGTGATATTTCGCAGGGAAAGCTCGCCGCTTACAATATTGATCCCGTCCGCTCCCGGCGCGGGAGTGATGACGGCTTGTTTTCCCACCATGGTCAGCGGTGCGCTGAGCGAGACGCCGGTGAAGCCGCCCGTGAGCGGGCCGCTGAGCACGAGCAACGGGACCAAGCGCGACTTGGCCGCCGTCAGGGCGATCTGGAGCGAGCAGTACGGTGCGATCGCAGAGCCGGTGCCGGGCGCCGACGCGGGACAGCTGCCGGTGGGGCTGGCGACGTAGATGGTTTCGTCGTCGGTCGCGCAATGGCCGTCTTGCTCGGACAGGCACACGCCGGGACCGCCTGCCTTGCTCTCGCATTCACTGTCGCTCGTGCACCGGTTGCAAAGGTGGGCGGTGGTATCGCAGATGGGCTTCACTGCGACGGTGCAGTCGTCATTGCTGGCACATTCCGCGCAAGTACCGGCAGAGAGGCATGCCGGTTGGCTCGGATCCCGTTTCGCACAGGCGTCAGCGGCCACGGCCGTGCAGGCGACGCACGCACCGGCCACGCAGAAGGATTTCGCCGGCGATCCCTTGCAGTCGCCATCGGCCAGACATTCGACACACCTGCCGGAATCGGCCTCGCAGGCCGACGTCGCCGCCGGACAGCCCGCATCGATCACCGCGCACGAAACGCACAGGTGAGCCGCCGAACAGATGGGTACACCGCCCTTGCACTGCTCGCCCGTCTTGCAGGCGACGCACAGGCCATCGACGCAGAAAGGAAGCCCAGCGCTGGGACAGTCGGCGTCGATCGTGCAAGTGCCGGGCGCGTCGGGAACCAGCCTATCGACGGCAACGTCGATGGGAACCGCGACGTCCGCGATCGCCACATCCGGTTCGGCATCGACGCCCCTATCCACGGCCGAATCCACGGCTTGCGGCACTGCCAGGTCCATGCCGACCTCGACGGAAACCGGCGCGTCCGCCGCAAGAACCTCGACGGCCGGGACGACGTCCACGCTTCCACGACTGTCGAGCGCTCCAGCGTCCAACGGCCGTGGCTCGCAGCGGTGCTCACTGTTGCAGAAGTGATCGGCGGCGCAGCCCTCGTGCCAGCAAGTACTCCAGTCGCGCCGGGTGGCATCGCACGCCGAAAGCAGCGCCAGCGCACAAGCTGCGACCACCAAGAGCCCGATGAACCTTGTCATCAACCTTGTCATGGCCAAGCTTAGGCGTTTCATTGGAATCGCCCCGCCACCAGCAGGCCCGACGGGCCGAGCGAAACTGCAGGCGCGGACGGCCAGAATCGCCACAGCAGCAGACTCACGCCAGCCGCCGCGGCGACGCCGCCCCCGATGGTCATCGGCAGCCCGTACTTCGAGGTATCGCGGTCCCAGTCGCACCTGACGCAGGCGGGACGCCCGTCGACGACGACGTAGTAGATGCCCGTCCCGAGCAACGACAGCCCCGCCACCGTTAGCGCCAATCCTGCGTAGCCGACCAGTTTTCCTGGACGACCGGGCTCTGCCTCGGCCGCTGCGCCCGCAGCGGGTGCCTGCGCCGACGGCGTGGGCACGGTCATGGTTTCGTGCGGCGGCTCCGTCGGCGCTGGCTTGGCCTCGTGGAGGGCACGATCGAGCAGTCCCTGCACCAGCAGCGCCGCAGAGCCCCATAGATCCTGTTCGTCGCAGATGGGGCAGTCGCGCTCCTCGCGCCCGAGCAACTTGCCTTCGTCGGAATTCCACAGCTCAAGGCCGAGCTTGAAGCTTTCCTTCGCGTACGTTGCCTGCACGCGCAAAACCAAGGTCGCGCCCGACGCTGCCGCAATCTGTGGCAGACACCCGGGCCAATCGCAGCGGAGGAGCTTGTCGGGAAGGGTCTGCGACGGAATCACCTGCAGCCCCTGCCTGGCCACCACTTCGCCGATGGCCGTGCGCAGGTGTTCCTTGGCGCTTTTCGACAGACGATTGGTGGGCGATTCGACCAGCAGCAGGCGTCTGTCGCTGTCCGCGGCCATTGCCGACGAACGCCCCGCCGAAGCGGCCAGAGCAAGCAGCAACGCGATGTGGAACAACCGAACGCGCATGGCGGGACGTTTTACGATCCCGCGGACCTCAGTCAAGGTCCTTGACCGGTCATTGCCCCGGGCTGGCCTGCTCTGCGCGCGCGTGCGCGATGCGCAGGCGGTCCTGCAGAAGCGAATTCTTCGGATCGAGAGCCACTGCGCGTGCGTAGGATTTCTCTGCATCAGCGAAGCGCCCCATCTTGAAGTACGTGTTGCCGACCAGGGCATGGGCATCGACACCGCCACCCGCTACCGTTGCGACCTTGGCCTCGGCAAGGGCTCGCGGCCAATCGCGTTCGTCGAAGGCTTGGCGGGCAAGATCGAGGTGGTCGACCTTCGCGACGGCGGCATCGGCTTTCTGCGAGCTGGGTTGCGCAGCCGCGATTGGCGGCACAACCGCTTGCGCCGCGGTAGCAGGTGCGGCGACAATCGCGGCCGCCGTAGGCGGTGGCTGATTCTCGCGCTTCCCCGGCAGCGGCGCTGGTGACAGTTGTCGCGCACCTTCTGACGGGCGGCCTGCCTTCCCGGAAAACTGCGATCCCGGTGGTATCGACGGTCCAGGCGCAGCCGATGGGCTCGCGCGAGGTTGTAGCGTGCTGGCCGCGGTCGGTATCGGCGGCCTCACCCCCGCATTCAATCCTGCGCCGTGCTTCCGGCTCGCGTGAAGGTACAGCAGGCAAGCAAGCCCCACCAGTGCGCCAAGGGCGACCGGTATGATCCACGCCGCGCGCTTCTTCAACAAGGCCGCCCCACGGCGCGTGGCCCGCCTTGCCTCGACGCCCGACGGTCGCTCAAGATGCTGCGAGCGCCCGCCCTCGCTCACGAGTAGGCCGCGACCCGAATCGATCAGCCGCTGTCTCTCTCTCCGCTCCTGTTCGGGCGAGAAAAATTCCTTCAGCAAGGCCGACAGCTCTTCTTCGGGATGAAAGTCCGGCGCCACGAACGGCGCCAACGCCCGCCGCAGCTCATCCGCGCTCGCATGGCGCTCGTCCGGATTGACGTGCATCGCTTTGGCAACCAAGGCGTCGAGCTCGGGCGAAACGTCCGGATTGAAGGCCGATGGCGCCTGGTGCTGGCCACGCGTGATCCACACCATCACCTCACCCTCGGTTTCCGGCGTCCTGCCCTCCTGGCTACCCGCACGCGTGGTGCCGACCGGACGGCCGGTCAGCAATTCCCACAGCAGCACGCCGACCGCGTAGATGTCCGTGCGGCGGTCGATGGTCGCGCCCGGGCGAATCTGTTCAGGCGCCAGGTGCCAGAGTTTTCCGCGCACCCCTTGTTCGCCGGCACGCTCGCCGTGAAGGTTCGACGAGGCGATGCCGAAATCGAGCAACTTCACTTCGCCGGCATACGTCAGTCGGACGTTGGGCTGATTGATATCGCGGTGGACAAGGTTCAGGTTCTCGAAGGCGTGCGCGTACGCGAGCCCCCGCGCGATTTCGCTGGCGATGTGAATCGCGATGGGAATCGGAAGCGAGCGCCGTCGCTTGCCGAGCTCGTCGAGCAGTGCCGAGACATCGTGGCCCTCCACGAATTCCTGGACCAGGAAGACCTCGCCCTCGACCTCGCCGATGTTGTGCGTGTTCGCGAGATTGCTGTGCACCAGCCGCCGCGCCAAATCCGCCTCGTGCCTGAAGCGGCGCACGTGCTCGGGCTGTGACGCCAGCGCAGGCAAGAGCCGCTTCACGACGCACACGGTTTCCAGGTCCCGATGCCCGGACATCGCAAGATACACGGTGCTCATGCCACCCTGACCGAGTGGCTTGAGCAATACGTACCTACCGAAAGACCGGGGCAACGTCGACTGCACGCAGCCGCATCTTACTCCCGCCGCCGCCACACGCATGTTTTCCCGCGACGTGCGTCGACAACTGGCCGCCTCTCGCACAAGAAAAGGGCGACCCTGGGGTCGCCCTCTTCCACCGCCCGGTCGTGCTGGTCTAGAAAACGATGGGTGACGGAGTCACCCGGTCGACGTACGGGGAATCCTTGGAGATGTAGGCAAGCTCGTCGCCCCAGCACATGACGGCACCGGCCTGCAGAAGGGCACAGCTATGGGTCACGCCCAGCGACAACTGCTTGACGCTTGTCAGGCCGACGACGCTGACTGGCGTGGATCGGTCCGTCTTCGAGCCATCGCCCAGCTCGCCATGGCTGTTTGCCCCCCAGCATTGCGCCGCCCCGCCCGTCAGCAAAGCGCAGAAGTGATGCTCCCCCGCAACCAGGTCGGCGACCGCGGACAGACCTGGTACGACGGTCGGTGTGCCCCGATCGACCGTGGTCCCGTCCCCGACCGCGCCGTGCGAATTGTCGCCCCAACAGCGCACGGTGCCGTCTTGCATGAGGGCGCAAAGGGTGTTGGTGGCGACCGCGATCTTTGCCACCGACGACAAACCGGCAATCGGTGCTGGAGTCGCGGAAGAAATCGGGATGCCGTCGCCCAGCGGACCTCGCCAACAACTGACGGTACCATCGATCAGCGTTGCGCAGTTGGTAGTCGGTCCGATGGAAAGCTGCCTGACCGAGGTAAGTCCTGGAACCATCGACAACGCCGTATTGGCTTGCTCTGTGTTCGACGCCGTCATGCTGAGCCCATACCAGCCGACCGTGCCATCGGGCAGAAGAACGCACGAGTGGTATTCGCCGAGCGCAATCTGCTCGACTGGACGGCCGCCCAGCACGGCGACCGGCGTGGCTTGCTGGTTCGTGGTGCCATCGCCGAGCTGGCCGTAGTTGTTGGATCCCCAACAGTTGAGCGAGTGGTCCGACAGTTGTGCGCAACTATCGGTGTAGTCGGCGGCGACGTGGATGGCACCGGTCAGACCTGTGACCGGCGTCGGACTGCGCACGAAGGCTCCGGAGGTTCCGTCGCCAATCATGCCTCCGTCGTTGTATCCCCAGCAGCGCACTGTCGAATCGGCCATCAGGGCACACGAGTGGTAATGACCCGCGGCGACCTCGACCACTTGGTTGCTCGGCGGCGTCGCGCCCCCATGGCCACCCACACCTCCCGTGATCGGATCCATGTCGCCAACGAAAGCTGAGTCGCGGCAGGCTGAGGGTCCAACCAGACAGAGCAGCGAGAACCCACTCAGCAGCAACGACGGCCGGCTTTGTTTTGTCTTCCAGATTGTCTTCATGATCATCGCCTCCAACCGTGAATGGGACCAGGGCATGGTTTCTATGACTTCCACGCTAAGGATGTTCCCGAAGTATGTTTTCGATGCGCCCCACGTAGGCTGATCCCGGGTGCTGGTCCGCAAATCGCCGCGCCAGACGCTGAGCCTCGGCGGTTCGCCCGAGCTGGACCAGTGCGGTCACGGCGATGAGCTCGCGTTCTTGATCGAGCGAGCTCGACGGAAAACGTCGTGCGTGTTCCATGGCCAACCTGAGCGCGACCTCGGGCGAGCCGGACAGGGCGCGATGGGCGCGTTCGAGGAGCGGGATCTCCTCGTCGGCGGCCGCCGCAACACCCGCCGAACGCCCGTGCCCCCGCGCTGCGGGCTTCGCTTTGCCGGCAACGGGTTCGCGTGCACCGTCGGCGACCGGCACCGCAACGTCCGCCGGCGCAGGCAGTACGGCCTCCTGCCTAGCTGGCCGGATCTCCGGCGCTGTTCTCTCCACTGCTCGCGTGGGGACCAGGGCAACATCCGACTGTGGAACGGCCGTCTTCATCTTATGCCGAATCACCACGGCACCGCCGCCGACGGCCGCAGCCACCGTCAAGGCAAGCACAAGCTTGGTCGCCCCAGCCGAGAACCAGGCTCCGGCCGCCCCCGCACTCTTCGCCCCCTGCACTGCCGCCACGGTGGCCGCCGTGGCAGCGGAGACGCCGATGCCAGCCAGTACATTTCGCTCGAGAGCCTTGAGCTCCTCGTCGCTGGGCCCGGACGACCTGGCCGCTTCAATTCCTCGCCCGACCGCCGAGTCGCGCCCGAGCAGCCCCCGAAGCCGAACCGGATTTTCCGAAGGATTCATGTCGTTCTCCTTGCGAAGCTCACTCAAATGTCCTGCAAATGTTCTCCCAATGCCGCCACGACCCCCTTGCGAGCCGCATACAGACGCGAATACGCGGTCTGCAGCGGACACCCGACGGCACGAGCAACCTCGACCATCTCCAACTCCTCGATTTCGTAGAGCACGAACACCTCACGCTGTGACGTATCAATTTGGTCGAGCACCGCTCGCAGCTTCAGCAGTGCCTCGCGCTGGGAAAGAATTCCTTCCTGGTTTGCGGTCGCCGAACGCTCGGGCACAACCGCGCAAAGCTGTTCGCGCCGCACGTGGGCGCGATTGCGAAAATCCGCCGCAACCCGAAGGCAGATGCCGTAGGCGAAGGTGCGAAGGGAACAGCCTGGCTCAAGGTGGCCGAGCTTCTGGTTGAGCACCAAGAAGACCTGCTGGCTTGCGTCCGGGACATCGCTTTCCCCAACCCCAAGCCCGAGAAGCGAGCGCCAAACGAAGCGGGCGTTCTGCTCGAAAATGTCGCGGAAGTTGCACGGCGAAGCGGCGGAGGCTGTGCCCTCCTGGCTGACCGTTGCGCTTGTGCTCCGTGGCATCACTTGATGAATGGGCGCATGCTGCCCGCTTTATCAATCAAAACTGTAGCCAAGCCCCAGATGACACGTCGCAGTCACTGGCCAGACCTGAAAGCCTTGTTGGTTTTCTCCCCCGGTCGAGTATTCAATGCGGGTCCTGATCAAGGGAACCGCCGTCAGCAGACCTAAATCGAGAAACCAATGCCGAGAGAGGTCCTGCTCGACCCGCACCGCGAGGATCAGATCGAACACCCATTTGTCGTTCGGAAACGAGTGGTTGAAGCCGACGCCGGACGCGTGCAGCCGCCCGGTCTGCGCACCGCCACACACACCGAACCGCCGCGAAGAAGCATGCCGATCCGCTTGGCACATGCCGGCGCCTGCGGTCCAAAGGCCGACGTCGACGCCTTGGCCGGCTGAGCCAGACGATAGGTCCGCGCGATGTTCTGGCCAGTATGCGAAAGCCGCAAAGAGCGAGGGCCAGGCCGGAGGCGTCACGGCCGCCCGAAGCTCGCCACCCCAGCTCCATCCTGGCAGCCTCCCCACTTGAGCGGAGGGGCCAGCCTCGACTCTCGCCTGCCATGTCTGCGATCCAGGTGCAGGCGTCGACTTGGGCGGGGCAGCAGGCGGCACCGTCGATTCCTCGCTGGCGGGCTTCGCATCCTCCTCAACCTCAACTGGGGCGTCCGTCAGCTCGGGCGCGCTGGTTGCGGTCGGGGGGCTGGCAAGGACCATCGCCGTCACCAGGGCCAGAGCATCTGCAATCGGACCACAGGTCTCGCTGGTCTTGGAAATCGTCCGGCTCCCGACAATCGTCCGGTTCGGGCCGAAGATTTGCTCTTCCGCCATCCAAAGAGAACCGCCCCCGAGAATGCGTGGGCTGGCTTCGATGCGAACTGTAATCGTGCCGCGAGACTGGTCCGCCGCGAGGGCAGGAGACTTGCCCAGCTGTCGCGCGACTTTGTCCTCGAACTCGGCCGCCGTGGGACAGGACTCGGCGCCTTCCGCGCGAACCCAGGTCAGCCAGCCGTCGGCTGGGCGATCCGCCGCACGTGCGGGCAGGCCCGTCGCTACAACGAGCACCGCGAGCAGAGCTATCACCGCCAAACGTCGCAAGCTGGTCTAGTACGCCTGCCCCAAAAACAAAGACAAGCGAAATCGCGCCGGTGGCTGCCGAAGGGCACGCATAGCCGAGCGCCGCTTTCCCGAATCTCCCTATCGCAACACCGCCACGCGATCCCCGAACACCTGCTCCAGCCGCGCCAGCAATTCATCCGAGGCCTCGACCTTGAACTCCTCCCCAAGGTCGAACACCGTCTCGCTTCGCTGTGGAATCTCCAACCGCAGACGCGTCCGACAATTTCCAGGGAATTGCCGCAGCAGCTTCTGCAGCGTCAGCAGTTGCTCGCCGCTGAGCAAGTCCGCGTTCAGCCGCACGTCCATCATGGTGCTGCGCTCGGCACGAATTGACGTGAGCAGTTTGGCGTCGACGAAGCGCAACCGTTCGCGCGGGTTTTCGCTGTCGCCGTAGGGCACATCCACCGTGCCGGTCACCAGCAGCGGGTCGCCCTTGGTCAGCACCTCTCGATACTCCTCCAGTTTTGCCGAGGATACGTGAAATTCGATCTGGCCGTGCTGGTCCTCCAGCTTGAAGAACGCGAATCTCCCGGTGCCGTTCTTGATGGTCCGCTCTTGGTAGTCCGAAATCACGCCGCCCAAAATCACCTCGGCCCGGCCGCCGCGCGAGGTGCAGTTGACCGAGATCGCGTTGGCAAAGCGTCGCAGCTCGCCGGAGAACCGGTCGAGAGGATGCCCGCTGATGTAGAAGCCAAGGCTCTCTTTCTCGAACGCCAGCAGTTGCTTCGGCGTCCACTCTTCGCCTTCGCCGTACACGTCTTCCGCTGGCGGCGGCGCCTGCCCGGTGGGAGCGCCACTGAGCAGTGAGAGCAACGACGTCTGTCCGCTGTCACGCTCGCGCTGTGCCACCCCTGCGGTGTCGATGGCGGCGCCGATCGCATTCCACATCTTTGCCCGCGAAACGCCCTTGGTCTCGGCGATGCCGTCGAACGCGCCCGCCTTCACCAGCGCTTCCATGACCTTGCGATTGACCTTGCGCGGATCTACGCGCTGGCAGAAATCGGTCAGCGACAGGAATGGTCCGCCGGCCACGCGGGCCGCACGAATCACCTCGACCGCGCCCTCGCCCACGCCCTTCACCGCTGCTAGGCCGAAACGAATCGCCTTGACCGGGCCGGACGCCGTCTTCACCTGGTCGGTGGTCTTGCGCTTTCCCCGCTTGGGCGCTGCCTCGGCTTCCGCCTCTTCCATGACCACCGTGAAATCCGCATCCGACTGGTTGATGTCGGGCCGCAAAACCTGGATTCCCTGCGAGCGCGCCTCGGCAATGCACTTGACGACTTCTTCAGTCTTGTCCTTCTCGCAGGTGAGAAGGCCGGCGAAGAACTCGACCGGGTAGTGATGCTTGAGGTACGCGGTTTGGTAGGTCAGAAGCCCGTACGCCGCCGAGTGACTGCGGTTGAAGCCGTAGCCGGCGAACTTCTCCATCAGGTCGAAGACGCCTTCGGCCATCTTGAGGTCCATGCCCTTGGCAAGGGCGCCCTTCATGAAGGTCGCCTTCTCCTTGGCCATGACCTCGGCCTTCTTCTTGCCCATGGCCCGGCGGAGCAGGTCGGCTTGTCCCAGGGAATAGCCGGCCAGCGCCGACGAGATCTGCATGACCTGTTCTTGGTAGACGATGACCCCGTAGGTGTCCTTGAGAATGGTCTCCAGCGACGGGTGAGGGTACTCGACCTTCTTGCGCCCGTGCTTGCGCTCGACGAAGTCGTCCACCATGCCGCCCTCGATGGGGCCAGGTCGATACAGAGCGCCCGCCGCCACGATGTCTTCGAAGCAGTCGGGCTTGAGCTTCTTGAGCAGGTCGCGGAAGCCCGACGATTCCAGCTGGAACACGCCGGTCACGTCGGCCTTGGAAATCATCGCGTAGACGCCAGCGTCGTCGAGGGGAAGCAACGCGGGGTCCAGCGGTTCCTGGCCCAGGCGCTTGCGTTCCGCATTGATGAGATCGACCGCGGTCTTGATCACGGTCAGGGTCTTGAG
>PMLH01000445.1 GCA_003159055.1 Myxococcales bacterium | reverse complement strand
CCCCCTCGCTGCGCTCGGCCTCGCAAACCTTCCCCACGATGGTCCGCGCCGAGCATAGCTCGGCCGCTCCCCACCTTTGCTACGGCGTTTGCCTGGGCATGCACTGGCGGTACGGCACGCCCCCGGGCCGCGTGGGGATCTCTCGACATTCCTCGGTGCGTGGACAATCTGGGTCTTCCGTGCACGCCACCCCGGCCGCCAGCCATCCGCCGGCGGCGACCACGGCCGCTGCGCCAACCACCGTCGTGATCAGACCGGTTACCGCCACGCCATGCCGATTCTCGCGTTCGCCGACCACCCAGGTCGTCCCCCCGCCAGCGAGCAGCCCGGCGCCGAGAGCGGCCAAGGTCTTGGGGCCGGCATACGGCCTAGCGCATCCAGCCCCGAGCAGGCCGAAGGTGACAAGAACGATGGCCAGAAACGAGACCGCGTGGGGCAAGCGGCGATGGGACGGCATGACGGCGCCATTGTGCCACGAATTGCGCCTTGCTCGCCGAGAAGGATCGCGTGACGATGGGCAAGTGTTCTTGGACCGGTGGCTCGGCCGTCCTATGCTCATTCGCCATGGCCAGCACACACATTCCGTCGGTAAGAATCGTGGCCCGAGGCCGGACGCGCGTCGCCTCGGGGCATCCGTGGATCTACCGCCAGGACGTGATCGACGGCCCCGACAGCGATGCTACCTCGGGCGGCCCTGCCGTGGTTCGGGTTACCGACGAGCGTGGGCGACTGCTTGCCCTGGCGACTTGGTCGCTGCACTCTCCCGTCGCGCTCCGCGTGCTGGACAGGGACGGATCTGCCGAGGCTGCCCCGGATCTTCTCCGAATGGTTGAGGAACGTCTTGCACGCGCACGCGCCAGACGCGAAAGTCTGCGCCTTGACCGCGATGCTTTCCGCGTGGCCCATGGCGAGAGCGACGGCCTGCCCGGACTTTTCGTCGACGTCTACCGCGACGTCGCCGTCATGCAGACCACGTCGGTGGCGATGGACGCGCATCGGGCGAAGTTGGGCGCGATAGTTGAACGTCTCCTCGGCGTACGCCTGGTGATTTCTCGCGACGACGGATCTGCGCGCGATTTCGAAGGACTGCCGCGGCAGAAGGCAATCCTAGCCGGTGGCGGCGCAACCGAAGTCGAGTACCGTTTGGGCGAAAATCGCCTGGTCGCGGATCTCTTCACCGACAGCAAGACAGGCGGATTTCTCGACCAGGCCGACAACCATGCGCTCATCGCCGAGCTGACACCGAAGGGCGCCCGATGCCTCGACGCCTTCACCTACCACGGCGGCTTTGCGCTTGCGCTCGCGCGCAAGGGCGGCCCCGTGCTGGCGAACGACGAAGACGCCCAAGCCGTGGCGCGCACCAAGGCCAATGCTGAACGCAACGGCCTGGCCAACATGACCGTGGACCACACCAATGCCTTCGATCTGCTGCGCTCGCTGGAAGGTGACGGAAAGAGGTTCGACGTGGTGGTGCTCGACCCGCCTGCCTTCGCCAAACGCAAGAGCGGCGACACGGCGGCCGACCGAGCCTATCGCGAGGTCATCCTGCGAGGGCTGCGGCTGGCTGTTGCCAATGGGCTGGTGGTGGCGTGCTCGTGCTCGGGCCGCGTTTCGCGCGAGCACTTCGATCAGCTCATCGCCGAAGCTGCAGCCGACAGCGGCCGGAACGTGCAGGTCCTGGCGCGCATGGGCGCGGGACGCGACCATCCCGAGTTGGTGGGCGTGCCCGAGACCGGCCACCTCAAGTGCTGGGTGCTGAGAGTGGTCTAACCACGTTGGCGACAACCGGCTTTGCCGGCCGCGGCCAGAGCGCGGGAGGACGAACCTAGAAAAAGACCCGGACGCCCATACGACCCGATATCGGAGTCTGGTACGAGGTCGCGCGAAGGTAGTTGGGATTTCCCTGTGCGGCAGGTGGAATCGGCTTGCCGCTGGAATCGAAGTTTACGCTGTCGGTCGTGTACTCCTGATCCTCGGTCAACACCGTCTTCTGGTTGAGGATGTTGAACACGTCGACGAAGGTCTCGGCAGCAAGTCCATTCGACATCTTTGTCCGATAGGAAAGGTGAAAGTCGAGCTGTGTGAAAAACGGCGTACGGCCGGCTGAACCACGCGGAAGAATGAACACCGTGTCGGCGCCATCTGCAGAGGCACCAAGCGGCGTCAATGGCTGCCCCGACATTCCGACGAATCCCAAACCGGGCGTCAGCATGTGCCGCCCTCGAACGTACTGGTAAAAACCATCCACGTGTATGACGTGAGGACGGTCATTCGGCATTGGCCCGTGTTGGTTGACCATCAGCTCTCGGACGTCGAACTGCATGGAGGTATTGGGATTCAGTTGGCCATAATCCGCCGCATAGAGCCCGGTGTAGTTGCCCATGGTGCGCGAATACGTGTACGAGCCGGCAAAAAACCAGTTCTTTGCCAGCCGCTTGCTCGCGGTCAGCTGAATCGCCTTGTAGGTCCTCTCGGGATTCGGCATCTGGGCCGCATCAGCCAACGCCTGGGCCTGCGCCGCTGCCGCCTTGGTGGCCGGCGTTGCGTCCGGCAGCGCTGCGGCCGCCTGCAACCCAGCGGCCCGGTTCTTGAGATCCGCAACAGCAGCACTGTCTGCGGTGCCGGGATTGGCCAGAATGCTCGGGCCCTGCCCGCTCTCCAGGCTTCCTCCGGTGTCCTCGATGGCGCGACCCAGCCAGCGGTAGATAACCGCGCCGCCGATGACCAAGTCCTGCAGCAACTGGTACTGAGCACCCAACACGACTTCGTTGTTATACGCGCCCTTGATGTGGGGCATGACGTAGAGGCGGTCACCAGTGACTGCGAAGGCTTGGTCAGGTGCCCCGCAGCTGGACAATGACCCTGGGGTAGCACACCCAGCAGAATATGAAGTCACCACGGCACCTTGGCCACCGAATGCTTTGTCAGCGAGGTCCATAGGGATGGATTCGTAGTAGCGGCCAAAATGCGCATAGATCTTGGACCGGCCTTCCTTGGTCGGGTCGTAGACCACGCCTACCCGCGGCGCCAGCGAGTCGGTGATGGAAAGTGCCGTGTTGCCTTGATAGTCGGTCAGGCGTTGGGCCTCCCAGCGCAATCCGAGGTTGATGGTGAGGTTCGGCAGGGGAAGGTAGCTCTCCTGTATGAACGCGGCCTGATTGAGCGCGGTCGTCTTGGCATGAATTGAGTCCTGATAGTAGAGACCGTTTGGCCCAAGCTCTGTCGCGTCGTGATTGAAAATCGAATCACTGTAGGGAAGCCGGTAGAACGAGTAGGTATAGGGGCTATCCGGGTAGACAGTCGTCGATCCGCGCGAGCCATTGATTCCTGAGTTCCAGACCTTGTCGTCGAATTGATTGAGCTCGTAGTCGACGCCGTATTTCAGTTCGTGCAGACCAAATCCGTTGAAAACATGGGTGCTCTTGATTTGGCCGGCCCACCGACGGGCCGTCATCTCGCGCATCGCCCCGTAGCCGCCCGACTGGTATCCCTGCACCGGACACGGGTCAAAGCCAGTGGTGGGATCGGCGCGGCAATAGGGAGCAGCGATGGGATCGAATTGCCCCAACGATGGGTTGTTCTTCCAGGTGATGTCATTCATGCTCTCCATGTCACCGTACGGTGAATGGCGAGAGTAGCCTTCATTGTGAAGACCTACTGATGCATCGATCCGCCAGTGCCGCTCGAAGAAAGCCGACTGCCAACGCGCAATCACATCCTGGCGGCTAGTGATCTCGTGGCTCATGCCGGCCATCACGTCCATGTTCGCGCCACGCATAAACTCCTCGTCCTTCTGAATCCCAACCAAGCTGAGACTCAGCATCTGGTCGGGTGCGACCCGCCAGGTGACGTGGCCGGCATAGTTGTGCGTGGTGGATTCTTGGGGAATCAATCGGGTGAACAGTGGATCGACGACGGGCGAGCCATCCGGGTTGGTGTCGAACTGTCCGTTGCGGTCACGGTCGACGAAACTATCGGTGTACTGCACGAAGTGGCTTCGACTGATTTCGGGCACATAGCCAAACCAAACGAACAGCTTGTTCTTGATGATGGGACCACCGACTTCGGCGCCAAGCTGGGTCGTGTAGTCGGGTTGTGTGTTCCCGGTTAGCACCGTAGCGCGACTCTGGATTCGGTGTTGGCTGCCAGCCATCCAGCCCGGTTCGACCCAGGAGAATGCGCTGCCTTTCCATTCATTGGTGCCGGACTTCAAGGCCATGTTGACCACGCCCCCCAAGGCCCGCCCGTACTCGACTCCGAACCCCGAGCTCATCACCTCAACTTCTTCTAGAAAGGCGGACTTCAAATTGGTGCCCAGCAATCCGTCACGGATCGACGTCACATTCAAACCATCGAGGTAATAGGAGTTGTCCGCCCCGGTGCCCCCAGACAGTGACAGCCCGACCGGATTGTTGACGGCTCCGGCAGGTCCCAGCTGCTCGTTGTATCCACCCGGTGTCTTTGCGATGAGCGACAATACGTCGTCGCCACGGTTGGGAACATTGTCGATGAAGTCGGATCGAAACGTGGTGCCGATGCGCGACGACCCGACGTCAATGAGCGGCGCAACGTAAGGCGCAGCAACGGTTTGCGTTTCCGACGGAACGGCCGGCAGCCGGATGTTGACTCGCACGATCTTGTCCACGCCGACTGTCGCATCGCGCTCGGCCAACACCTCATCGCGGTGAAAGCGCACCGTGTAGTGACCGATCGGCAGTGCGCGCAATTGATAATTGCCCTTTGCATCCGTGAAGGTCGCCACATCGCCTTCCGGACCGCTGGCAACGACCGTCGCGCCAGAAACCGGTTGGCCGCTGTCCAGGTCCCTGACCTGACCCAAGATTGCTCCCTCGACAGATGCCGCCGCGTACGCAGAGCCTTCCCTCATCAGAGAAAGGATGGTCAGTGAAACGACAACGTACTTCGCGAATCCCGTCCAGAAACGTCGGCGCGGGGCCGCCGCGCGGCCACGGAAGGAAGCTTTGAGCCCGCCGCACAGACTCCAATCTAGGGCATATGTTGTTTTCATCCGATGGGATCCCTTTGCCGAGTTGCCGAAGGCGTTCCGTCATCTCGACGGAACTCGGCGTCACCTTTAGGGAATTTAAGGGCAGGAACGGCCGACAAGCAATAGCCAACCCTTGCGCACCGAATCGGCGCGGGCTATTCGAGGACCGTCTCGCCCATCAGATAGCGATCGACACCGATCGCAGCGTTGCGTCCCTCGGCGATGGCCCACACCACCAGCGACTGCCCGCGCGCCATGTCCCCAGCCGCAAACACGCCAGGAACATTGGTCTGCTTGTTCTGGTCGGTGACGACGTTGCCGCGACCGTCGAGCTTCACGTCGAGGTCGCAGAGCAGTCCGTTCTTTTCGGGCCCCAGAAAGCCCATCGCGAGCAGCACCAAATCGGCGGGCAGGGTGCGCGCTGTGCCGGGCACCTCCTCGATCTTCGGCGGTCCCCCCGCTTGCGAAACGAAGCGAACCTCGACCACTTCGATCCCCACGACCTGGCCCTTGTCGTCGCCAAGCAGGCGCTTGGTCTGCACGTTGAACTGGCGAGGATCCTGCCCAAAAATGGCGGCCGCTTCCTCCTGGCCGTAGTCGACGCGGAAGATCTTCGGCCACTGTGGCCAAGGGTTGTCGTCGGCGCGCGCGTCGGGCGGACGGGTAAGCAACTCGAATTGCACGATGCCCCTGCAACCATGGCGCAGTGACGTGCCCACGCAGTCGGTGCCAGTGTCGCCGCCACCGATCACGATCACGTGCTTGTCCTTGGCCGAAATCAGCCCAGCCTCCGCCTTGGCACCGTCGAGCAGGTGCTTGGTGTTCGCAGTCAGGAACTCCATCGCGAAGTGGACGCCATGCAGGTTGCGCCCCTCCACCGGCAAGTCACGCGGCACCGTCGCGCCGCCACACAGGGCGATGGCATCGAATTCCTTGCGCAACCTGTCCGTCGGGAACGTCTTGCCCACCTCGGTGTTGGTTTCGAACTTGACGCCCTCTTGCGCGAGCAGTTTGACCCGGCGATCGACGATGCCTTTGTCGAGCTTCATCGCAGGAATGCCGTACATCATCAGGCCGCCGATGCGATCCGCGCGTTCGAAGACCGTCACCTCGTGTCCGGCGCGATTCAGCTCGGCCGCGCACGCAAGCCCGGCCGGCCCCGACCCGACCACAGCGACCCGTTTGCCGGTTCGGAAGCTCGGAGGATTCGGGACCACCCAGCCTTCCGCAAACGCGCGATCTGCGATGGCGGCTTCGTTGACCTTGATGGTGACCGGCGG
>PMLH01000394.1 GCA_003159055.1 Myxococcales bacterium | reverse complement strand
GCTGATGGCCTGGGTCAAGCTGCGCCCGGGCGCTAGCATCAGCGGCGAGGAGCTGCGTAGCTTCTGCAAAGGCAAGATCGCGACCTACAAGATCCCGCGCTACTGGAAGTTCGTCGATGCGTTCCCCATGACGGTCACGGGCAAGATCCAGAAGTACAAGATGCGCGAGGTGGCGGTCGAAGAACTGAAGCTGCAAGGTGCCGCCAGCATCAAGACCGCATAGCAGGAGAACCTGGCACCCGATGAAACACCCGATGCCACACCCGACGAACGACAGCAACAACAAGGCGTTTCAGGACTTTTACCCAGACAACGTTTCCCACTGCTACGGTTGCGGACGCCTCAATCCCGACGGGCTGCAGATCAAGACCACCTGGGACGGCGATGAAAGCGTGACCAGGTTTCGGCCCTGGCCCGCCCACACCGCGATTCCTGGCTTCATCTACGGCGGCCTTCTCGCTTCGCTCATCGATTGTCACGGCACCGGCACGGCAGCCGCGGCGATGGCGCGCGCCCAGAATCGCAGCCTCGATTCCGAGCCCCCCCTGCGCTTCGTGACCGCCTCGCTGAAGGTCGACTACTTGAAGCCGACCCCAGCCGGGGTCGAGCTCGAAATTCGCGGTCGGGCGCGCGAGGTGAAGGGCCGCAAAGTGATCGTCGACGCCGAGGTGCGAGCCGGCGATGTGGTCACGGCGCGCGGTGAAGTGGTCGCGGTCGAAATGCCGGCGACGTTCGTGCGCTAGGTGGGCGGGATGTCACCCTACAAGTGCCACTCGTCGCCGACCTTCGTCGCGCTGGCGATCTTCGCTGTCAGCCACGCCTTGGCGCTGGCAACGGCGGATTCCAGAGTCCGACCGCGGCCAAGGCCGACTGCGATGGCAGTGCCGAGCGCGCATCCCGTGCCCCGCGGGCTCGGGCCGGCGATGCGCGGGCTTGTGAAGACGCTCTGACCGCCCGAATCCATGAGCACGTCGGTGGCATCGCCCACAAGATGGCCACCCTTGACCAGAACCGCCGGAACTCCGAGCCTGACCAGAGCGCGAGCCGCGCTCTCCGCCGCTGCGACGCTGTCGACCGGGCGGTCGAGCAGCCATGCGGCTTCGGCAAGATTGGGCGTCAGCACGGTCGCCTGTCTAGCCAGGTCGAGGACCACCTCGCGGCTGCCTTGGTAGAGCAAACCACCACTCGAAGCACGCAGGACCGGGTCGAATACGATCGGCCCGCCAAATCCACGCAGGGCGTCAGCGATGGCACGAGCGATGCCTGCGCTGGCGACCATGCCGATCTTCACGCCCGACTCTGGCAGACGCGCCAGCGCGGCGCGAAGCGAACGGCCAACTCGGCTCGGCGCGCGCGGCTGGACGCTGGTGACCGAGGTCGAGTCCTGTTCAGTGATGCTGGTCACGATGACGGTGGCCTGTGCCCCGAGCTCGACTGCCGTCAGGAAGTCCCGCAGCACACCTGCGCCGCCGCCGGGGTCCAGGCCGCCCATCAAGATGACTCTAACGTCTCTTTGCGTCAATTCCCCATGTAGGCTCATCTGCTACCAACGTTTGATGGTTCGAACACAGGAACACTTGCACAGGTGCACAACTCGCGGGTAGGGTCACTGCAAACAAAGAAGCGAAATGTTCCTGGGTGGATTCGGAAGGGGAAACAGGCGGACACGGGGCATTTCGAGATACAATCTACTGGAAAGTCGTGGGCGTAGCGCTTCCGCAGCCGATACCATTCGGCAAATACACGCTGTTTGAACGCATTGGTCGGGGAGGTATGGCCGATGTGTTCNNCCCAGCGGGCTTTGAGCGAACCTTCGTCGTCAAGCGCATCTTGCCCCACCTGTCGGACGAGCCGTCGTTCACCAAGATGTTCATCGACGAGGCCAAGATCGCGGCCAAGCTAAATCACCCCAACATCGTCCAGGTCTACGAGCTTGGCAACGTCGACAACGAGTACTTCATGTCGATGGAGTACGTGCGCGGCCACGACCTCGCAGAAACCATGCGCACGCTGTGGGCGCGCATAGGACCGCCGCGTCCCGAGCTGGTCGCCTACGTCGGTCGCGAGATGTGCCGCGCGCTTGCCTACGCGCACGAGTTCACGTCGGAGGACGGACAAGTGCTCGGCATGATCCACCGCGACGTTTCGCCGTCGAATGTGATGCTGTCGTTCGACGGCGCAGTGAAGCTGCTCGACTTCGGTATCGCGAAGGCGCTGGGCGGGGAATCCGTCGACGAAGGCACGAAGAGCGGCACGCTGAAGGGCAAGTTCGCCTACATGGCGCCCGAGCAGACGGTGTCGAACGAGATTGATCGCCGCATCGACATCTTCGCCACCGGCATCGTGCTGCACGAAATTCTCACCGGGCGTCGGCTTTTCAAGGGCGAGAATGACATGCAGACCATCGAGCGGGTTCGCCGTTGCGAAGTTCCACCGCCGTCCTTGCACAATCCGCTCTGTCCGCCGGAGCTGGACCAGATTGTTCTGCAAGCGCTGGCGAAGAATTGCGACGAGCGCTACCAGTCGGCCTCGGAAATGGCGGACGCGCTCGACGATGTCGTGTACGCCTCGCGCTTTCAGGCCACCCACTTGGCGCAGACCATGCGCAGTCTGTTTCCGGTCGACGTGGGTGGCGATACTTCCTCACTGTCCCGCGCAAACCGCATGCAGACGGCTTCGGTCAGCCCGTCGCGCCCGAACACGGGTGTCTCACGCAGCAGCTCCAACGTTTCCAGGCCGAATCCGACTGCGAGCCGCTCGCCGACCGTCCCGCCCGCGGTCCCGCCCACGCCGATCACCTCGGGCTCGTACCGGGTGCCGTCCAGTCATTCAAACATCACCTTTCCCCCACCCGCACCGGTCGGATTTCTGACCCGGCCACTGCTCGGCTCGGTCCCAGGGTGGGCCTTCATTTCCGGTATGCTCTTGCTCGGCTTTGCCTTCGTCGGCGGCGCGATTTGGACCTTGCGTGGAGGGGGCACAAGAGCGACCCAGAGCCCGATCCCCAAGATCCGTTTTCTCGATATCGCCTTTCAATCGGCGCCGACCGGGGCCGAAGTGTTCGTGGTCGGCAGCAACGAGTACCTCGGGCGCACGCCCTTCCGCCGCAAAGTCGAATACCGCGACGACCGCACGAGCTTCGTGGTCTTTCGCCTGCCTGGCTACTTGGAAACCACCAAGGAAGTGCGACCGGAATGGTCGGGCGAAGTAACCCTGCAGGCGCAGGCCTTGCCACCGATTCCGACACCGACGCCTTCCGCTCCGCCGGTGACGCCGCCGGCTGTGCCAGCCCAGCCCCCCACTCGCCCAGCCCCCAGGGGCGATCCGATCGACCAGCTCCAGCCCGACAAGCCGCGCGCCAAGCCCCACGGCAAGGGACCGAGTCCAGGCAAGAACCCGCGAGCCCCGTTCGATGTGCCAGGCCGGAAGTTGCCGCCGAGCGACGAACGCAAGGCATCTCCCTTCGACTAGCGCGGCTGCCATCAGATGTTCAAAGGCCGTCGAATTGCCGTGGTCGTGCCTGCCTTCAATGAGGCAGAGAAGATTGGGCGCACCGTGCGCTCGGTGCCTGGCTTTGTCGACTACGTCTTCGTCGTCGACGACGCCAGCGTCGACGGAACGGCCCGCATCGCTCGCCGCAGCCAGCGCCGCGGACTTGCGGTTTTGCAGCACGAACGTAACTGCGGCGTGGGCGCGGCCATCGCGACCGGCTACGCGGCCGCCATGCAGGCAGGTGCAGAGGTCACCGCAGTCATGGCGGGTGATTCGCAAATGGATCCGGCGGATCTGGTGTCGCTGATCTCGCCGGTGGTGTTTGGCTCGGCTGACTACGCCAAGGGCAACCGTTTTGCCTGGCCGGGCGTGTACCGCGTGATGCCGCTGTCGCGCCTCGTCGGCAACGTGGCACTGTCTTTTCTGACTCGCCTGGCGTCGGGCTATCGCAACGTCTTCGACTCGCAGTGTGGCTATACGGCGGCGAATCGGCGGGCCTTGGGCCTCATTCTGTCGGGCGAGGTCTTCCCGCGCTACGGCTACCCCAACGATATTCTCGCTCGGCTGGGCGCCTGTGGCGCGCGCGTGGTCGACGTGCCGGTCAGGCCCGTCTATGGCCCAGATTGGCGCTCGGGGATCCGCGTCGCTTCGGTCGTCGCTCCGCTGATGCGTTTGGTGCTGCGTGGAATGTTCTCGCGGGCCGCGCGGTCGATTCAGCGGAGAATTCTGGGCACCCGCCCGCTGCCTTTGCCTGAATCACCACCCCCGTGATTGGCGTCGTGACAACGTCGTACCCGCGAAGCCTCGACGACGGCGCGGGGGTATTCGTGCGCGAGCGCGTGCGCGCGCTTCGGCAGCAAGGCCACACCGTCGAGATCATCGCGGCCGGAGATCCGGGCTGCTTGGGTGAGGATGGCGTGACTCGCATCCCAGCCCAAGGTCTGTTCTATGCCGGCGGGGCGCCCGAGGCGCTGGAGGATGGAGAGCTCGCTCGGCGAATGCTGGCGTGGGGGAAGGCGCTGGGCTTTTCGCTCGCGATGTTCGGCCAGATTGCCAGCCGGCGCGGTCGCTGGCGCGCGGTCGAGAGTCATTGGCTCCTGCCTTGCGGCCTTTGTGCTTCCGTCACCTTGCCTGGAATTCCTCATCGCAGCCACATCCACGGCGGCGACTTGTTTCTGCTCCGCCGCTTGCCGTTCGGCGACAGCCTCGGCCGCAATCTCTGTCGCACGCGTCCCGAGTTGGTTTTCGCCAGTGCCCAGCTACGTGACGAATTCGCGGAGCTCGTGCAGGTACCGCCGGAGTCGCTCGGTGCGCGCTGTCGGGTGGAAGCGGCCCCCTTCGACCGATCGCTGTTCTACCCGCGGCCAGCGGACGAGCGGCAGCGACTGCGCGCGCTGCTCGGATTTGTGCGCCCGACCGTGCTGGCGGCGGGGCGCCTCGTGCCGATCAAAGGCTTCGATGTCCTCATCGCGGCTGTGGCAGCCATTCCGCCTGGAGCGCGTCCCGACCTCGTGCTCGCTGGAGACGGCCCGGAATTGCCCAAGCTCAGCAGACTGGCCAGCAGCAGCGACGTGCAACTACGCCTGGTCGGTACCCTCGGGCAACGCGGGCTTTCGCGAACCATGGCTGCAGCCGACCTTTTCGTTCACCCGTGCCGAACCCTGTCCGACGGACGCACCGAAGGAATGCCGCTGGTGGTGCGTGAAGCCCTGGCGTGCGGCCTGCCCGTGATCGCATCCGCAAGCGGAGGCCTGTGCGAATTGCAGGGTGCAGACGGGCTTCGTCTGGTGAATTCCGACGACGTCCCAGCCTTGGCCGCAGCCATTCGTGCCGCCTTCGACCCGACCACCGGTTTTGCGAATCCTGTCGGTGTGATGCCCGGCAAACCCTGCTAGATTTGGGGCGATGTCCATCCTGGTTGCTATTTTCGGTCTGGCCCTTCTTATCGTGCTGCACGAAGCGGGGCACTTCACTGCCGCGCGGCTGTGCGGCATGCGCGTCGAGCGGTTTTCCATCGGCTTCGGCAATGCGCTGGTTTCCTTCAAACGCGGGGACACCGTGTATCAGATCGCCCCGATCCCGCTCGGCGGTTTCGTGCAGGTCACCGGGATGAATCCCCAGGAAGAGTTCGACCATTCGGATCCTTACGTGTATCCGAACCGTCCGCGCTGGATGCGCTTCTTGGTCCTGGTCGCCGGTCCCGCCGCCAACTACATCACCGCCATCGTCATCGGCTTCGTGGTTCTGGTCAGCTACGGGCAATACACAGGCACCACGACCGTCGACGAAGTCGTTCAGGGCAGCGCTGCGCAGGCGGTCGGTCTTCAGGCCGGCGATGTCGTGGCCGCAGTGAAAGGCCAACCGGTGTCCAAGCCGACGGACGTCACCCACGCGGTGCGGTCCTCGAGCGGCCAGCCCATCGAGCTCAAGATTGTGCGCGGCGGCTCGCCCCTCACCTTCGAGGTCGCGCCTCGGAAAGACTCGGCCAGCGGCATGTACATGATCGGGGTTCGCTTCGGCCAGGTGCGCGCGCGCGGCCCGGTTCTGGAAGCCGTCAAGGAAGCCTTCGTCATGCCGATTGCGCTTTCGGCGGTGTTGCTGAAGAACATCTGGGATCTGATTACGCGCAAGATCGAGGGCGGACTTACGGGGCCTCTCGGGATTGCCAAGGAAATGGCGGGCGCCGCCAAACAGGGGTTGCTCAAGTTCCTGGAAATCCTGATTCTGATTTCGGTCGCCCTCGGCGTTTTCAATCTGTTGCCGCTGCCAGGGCTGGACGGCGGCAGAATCCTGTTCGTCGGGGTCAGCGCCTTGCGGCGACGCGACGTCAGCCCGGCCGTTGAAACCAAGATTCACATGGTCGGGATCATGGTTCTGCTTCTCCTGCTCGTGGTGGTGACCTTCAACGACATCAAGGGCATCTTCTTCTCCAAGGTGGGATAGAACGTTTGGCAAAGCCGCCCGGCCGCATTCACCGCGGTCTCACCGGAGCGCGCGAGCTGGTCGGGCAAGCCTACCTGGCCGACCGCGAGCTGCGGCGCGAGTACGAGGCGGAAATCGCGCCGCGAACCACGGCGGCGCTGGAGCGGATTCTTTCCACGACCCATCTGCCACCACCGCGCCGGGTGCTGGACCTGGGTGCCGGGACTGGGGCCGCCGGACGCGCGGTCATCGAGCGCTGGCCTGACGCCCTGCTGGTTTCCGTCGACAAGGTTTCAGGCTCTTTGGTGCAGGCCGATGTCACGCGGACGGTTCGTCCGGCCGGCGTCGAGGGCTGCTTCGATTGGGTGATGGCAGCGCACCTGCTCAACGAGCTCGGGCTGGACGTCGAAGGCAGAGCCCGGCTGGTCCTCGGCTGGTGTCGCGAGTTGCTGACCGACGACGGACATTGCATCTTGATCGAACCCGCCCTTCGCGAGACCTCGCGCGGGCTTCTGGCGTTGCGTGACCGCCTGGTTTCGGCCGGGTATTTCGTGGTCGCTCCATGTTTGTGGCAGGGGCCGTGCCCTGCCCTCGTGCGCGAGCGAGACTTCTGCCACGCCAGCGCCCACGCGATCGCAGAGGGCCGCTCACGCGTCGATTTCAGCTACCTGGTCTTGCGCAAACAAGGGCGCGCCTGCGACGACAGGGCCCTCTATCGCGTGGTCAGCGACCCGATGAAGGACAAGGGCCGGTTGCGTTTCTTCGTCTGTGGTCCGGCGGGCCGTGTGCTGGTCACGCGCCTCGACCGCGATCGCGCCCCGGCCAATCAAGGCTACGAGGAAATCGCCCGCGGCGACCTGGTTCGCATCGAAGGCGCGACCGCGCGTCCCGACGGCCTGCGCTGCACG
>PMLH01000610.1 GCA_003159055.1 Myxococcales bacterium | reverse complement strand
ATGGAGCACAGCCTGACCGACGAGACCATGGACCGGCTGGTGCGTTTCTTCGAGTTCTTCGGCGACTGGCCGTCCGTGGTCGAGAGCTTTCGCCAGTGCCCGCTGGCGCAGGATCGAAAGATGCCGCTGTCCGTGGTGCCGAGCGCATGTACGGTCTGCGCCAAGAAGAAGGAGGAATCGTCGATGAGCCTCGCCGAGTTGCGACCCGGACAGGGCGCGCTGGTGGCCAAGATCGGCGCCACTGGCGCTCTTAGGCAACGGCTCCTCGACATGGGCATTCTTCCGGAGACTCAAATCGACGTGGAACGTGTCGGGCTGGGCGGCGATCCTTTTTGGGTGCGCTGCCAGGGCGCCCGGCTGGCGCTTCGCCGCAGCGAAGCCAGTTCCATCATGATTCACGCTGCTGACAAGGCAGCCACCAAGAAGTAGGCGGTTCATCATGCTCGCCACGGCAACCCCAGTCACCGCGCGGCTTCCCGACCGCGAGATTCGCGTGGCCTTGGCGGGCAATCCGAACTGCGGCAAGACCTCGCTGTTCAATGCGCTCACAGGGGCGCGACAACATGTGGCCAACTACGCGGGCGTGACCGTCGAGCGACGCTCGGGGAGCTGTGCCCTGGGCGAGCACGTGCTCGAGATCGTCGACCTGCCCGGCACGTACAGCCTGAGCTCCTATTCTCCCGAAGAGAGGGTGGCGCAGGACGAACTTTTCGCCGCGCCGGACGTGGTGGTGGTCGTCGTCGATTCGACGCAGCTTCAGCGTCACCTGGTCTTGCTCGCGCAGATCATGCAGACCGGAACGCGCTTGGTCTTGTGCCTCAACATGGCGGACGAAGCTCGCGCGGCGGGGCAGAAGCTCGACCTCGGGCTCATGGAAAAGTTGCTCGGTTTTCCAGTGGTGGAAACCGTCGGTCATCGCGGCCAAGGGATCGCCGAGCTGAAACGTGCGATCGCTCGCGTCGCCGCACAGCCGCCGGCGCCAAGCCGGCTGGTCTTGGGTGAGACGATGGACCAGGCGTTGGCTGCGATTCGGCCCTCCCTGCCGACCTCGTCCGGCCCAATCTTGGCCAGCGATTGGATGGCCGTGCGCCTGCTGCTTGACGACCGCCACGACGCTGGCCGCATCGCTGCGCTGCCGGGCGGAACGGGGGCCATCGCCCTGGCCCGCCACCAGCGCGAGCGCATCGTTGCCCGGACCGGACTCGATATCGAGGTGTTCGTCAGCGGCTGCTACTACGGGTTCGCGCAAGGGCTCTTGCGCGAAGTCTGCGCGCAACCTTGTCGGCCCGACGCTCGGCAGCTTACCGACCGCATCGACGCCGTGCTGGTGCATCGCTGGTTGGGGCTGCCGATCTTCGCGTTGGTGATGTACGCGATCTTCTGGCTGACCTTCAAGGTCGGAGAAATTCCGATGGGCTGGATTGAATCCGGGATGCACTGGCTTGGCAGCGCGGTCGGTGCGTTTTGGCCGGTGGGCTCGCCGTCGCTGCTGCGCTCGCTGCTGGTTGACGGGATTGTCGGCGGCGTCGGCGGCGTGATCGTGTTCTTGCCAAACATCGTCCTACTCTTTCTGGGGCTGGCGTTCTTGGAAGACACCGGCTACATGGCGCGNNCCCGGCATCATGGCGACGCGCACCTTGGAAAGTCACCGCGACCGAATCATCACGATGCTGGTGTTGCCGCTCATGTCCTGTGGGGCCCGCCTGACCATTTGGATGTTGCTGATTCCGGCTTTCTTCCCGCCGGCGTGGCGGGCGCCGATGCTGTGGTTCATCTACGCGGTTGGCATTGCGCTGGCGTTGCTCTTGGCGCTGCTTTTACGCAAGACCTTGATGCGCGGGGACGATTCGCCGTTCGTGATGGAGCTGCCACCGTATCGTTTGCCGACGCTGCGGAGCGTGCCTATTCGCATGGCTGAGCGGTCGGGGCTCTATTTGCGTAAGGCAGGTACCACGATTCTGGGGATTTCGATCTTGCTGTGGGCGGCCACCTCGTTTCCAAGGCCAGCCAGCTATCGCGTGGATGCGGAAACTGCCGCAGCGGCGTTAACTGGGACAGCGGCGGTTTCTGCACCCCTTTCCCAGGAAGATATCGCCAGCCGACGTGGCGCCGAGAACCTCGAATACTCGATCGCCGGTCGCATCGGCCACCGTCTGGAGTTCGTGTTCCGGCCGCTCGGCTTCGACTGGNNCGTCTACTCCATTGCCGATGCGGATAAAGGCAGCGACGGTTTGCGTCGGGTACTGGCGCGCGACTACGGCCCGCTCGTGGGGCTAAGTCTGATGCTCTTCCTCCTGGTCGGTACGCCATGCATGGCGACAGTGGCGGTCACTCGACGCGAGTCGGGAAAATGGAGCTACGCCCTGTTGCAGCTCGGCGGCCTCACCGGGATTGCCTATGCGCTCTCGTTGCTCGTCTACCAAATCGGAAAGGTGCTGGTCTGAAGGAAGTCATGGAAACCCTCGTTGTCTGGGCCATCGTCGGTGTTGCTGGATTGTGGGGTGGGCTTCGTCTGTTCCGAAAATCCAAACCGAGTGCCTGCGGCTCGGGTTGCGGCGGCTGCCATTGTGCGAGCAAGCCCCAGGGGCTGGTTCACCTGCGGAGATAGGACGCCTTTCGTGCATACGACATTGAAACATTTGCATCTCGACGGTTTGACCGCTGGCGATCTGCGCTGCGACTGTGGCAAGCTGCTCGCCAGGGTCTTGCGCACGGTCCTCGAACTGAAGTGCCCGCGTTGCAAGCGGGTGGTGTTGGTGGTGGGCACCCATCGCTACCACGAGGCCGGCGCCGGATCCTGCACATGCTCCACGCCAGCCCCATCAACGGGAATCTAACCACCAAGCTCTTCCGCGAGGACCGGGTGGTCTGCCCGCGACTTCGCTGTCTTCAGGGCGGCGTGTCCAGCCCAGCACCAGGAATCGCCCAGAGATGAAGATCCCCAGAATTCTTCTCCTCGCGGCTTCGTGCTGGGGCCTCGCTTTTTTCGGCGTGCCCAGCCGCGCCGTGGCCGATGCGACGACGCCGATCGTTGAGGCGCCTTCTACGCCGCCGCCATCGACTGCAACCGTCTCACCGCCGGAGCCAACCGGGGCGGGCAGCGACCGTCTTTTCGCCGGATTCCAAAGCACGTACATCTGGCAGCGGAAGCCCGGATTTAGTGCCCCGTACACCGGCACCAACAGCCTCCTGACCGAGGCCGAAACCGGCTACACGCTGTCGGCGACCCTGTTTCTCGGGGCCAGGCCCTGGCGCAACACCGAAATCTTCGTGAATCCGGAGGTCATCCAAAGCCAGAACATCTCGGGTTTGCATGGTTTGGGCGGGCCCACCAACGGCGAGGCCCAGAAGAGCGGTGGCCCGACGCCAACGCTGTACTTGGCGCGTGCATTTGTTCGCCAGACCATCCCCTTGCGCGGCGAGCCCTTCACAACCGAAGCCGGACCGAATCAGTTCGCGACCCCGATCTCGCGCCGCCGCTTGGTCGTGACCGTCGGCAATCTCTCCATTCTCGATGTCTTCGACCCGAATTTCTTGACCCATGATTCGCGCACGCAGTTCCTCAACTGGGCACTGCTCGCGCACGGTGCGTTCGACTACGCAGCGGATGCGCGCGGCTACACGTGGGGCGCCGCCGTCGAGTACTACCATGACAATTGGGCAGCTCGCTTGGGCCGCTTCGTCGGACCCAAGCAGTCCAACGGCCTGGCGCTCGATTTCAATATCTTCGCCCGCTACGGAGACGTCATCGAGGTCGAGCATGGGCACAGCCTGGGCGGGCGCGCCGGCAAGGTTCGTGTCCTTGGTTTTCGCAACCACGAGCACATGGGGGCCTTCGCCGATGCGGTCGCGTTCGGCGCGACATCGGGTGGCGTGGCTTCCGAAGGTTGCGCCGACCGTCCGCAGGTCGACGTCTGCAACGTTCGCCGGGATCAGTCGAAGTACGGGTTTGGCGTCGGCATCGACCAATCGATTGTTCGCGATGTCGACGTCTTCCTACGCGGAAGCTGGAACGATGGTCGAACCGAGACGTATTCTTTCACCGAAATCGAGCGTTCATTCGCAGCTGGCACCACCTTTCGCGGGCCAGCTTGGCGTCGTCCCGGCGACACGTTCGGCGCAGCCTGGGTCATCAACGGATTGTCCAGCGAGCACCGCGACTATCTCCGTCACGGTGGCCTGGGTTTCTTCATCGGCGACGGCCAGCTTAACTATCGTCCAGAACAGCTGGCCGAGGTCTACTACAATGCTGCGGCCACGCGAGGCCTATGGCTCAGCCTCGATTTTCAGCACGTTGCGAACCCCGCCTACAATGCCGATCGCGGTCCGGTGAATTTCTTCGGCATTAGAATTCACCTTGAAATCTAGGCGGCTGCGACGAAGGGTTCCATCGCCGTTTCTGCCTCCTCGTATTGGGTTTCGCGAATTCGGCGTGTGAGAGCGCCGGCAATGAAGAACGGATAACAGGCCCAAAGACCGTTGGGAATCAAGTCCAACGAGAGAATTGTCAGCGTGAAAGCGACGCCCGCAATGGCGACCTGATCGCCTCGGTTGCTGATGTTGCGCAGCCGGCGGCGGGCCCATAGGACGGGAATGAGCAGCGGCCCAAAGGTCGTCACGAAACCCACGATTCCGTTCACGCCGAGGCGGATGATCCAGTGGCCGTCGAGCACGGACTGGTCTTTTCCCTCCTCGTCGCGTACCACGTTGCGTCCGTACTCGCCCCAGCCGAAGACGATGCGCTCGCGCGCGCGAGCCAGCAGGGCATCCTCGTTGACGAAGCGAAACGCCAGCGACCCCGCGCGTTCGCTCTGCAGGGCGCCGGCGGCTTCCAGCATGCTTCCAACCGGGAAGATCCCTGACAGCCTCAAAGCGGGGTACAGCACGGTGATCCAGGCCAAAACGGCCGCGACTTGCAGTTGCCGTTTCGGTTTGGCGAACAGCAAGACCGGCAGTCCGGCGACGGCCAACACGACCGCGCCCGTGCTCTTGCAGGCCACCAGGACCAGGAACTGGATCCACGCCAGCCACCTTACGGACAACCCCCGAAGGCGGCGACGGGTTTTGCCCAGAATGACCAGGGCGAATAAAGCGACGACGAAAAATCGCGCCAGTGCCAGCCCGTGCGACATGAACACCATCGGTCGGTAGCCGCCCCAGCGTATGGTTTGGTCGAAGGCCGATTGGCCGTAGCCGTAGACCCAGCGGTGCCATTGTGGGCTCATGCGCAGCTCGACCAATGCAAACGGTATGTAGATGAGACCCGCAATTGCGAGGCCAGCAATCAGCTTGTCCAAGTCTTCGCGTTTCCGAAACAGGGCGTAGCCAATGTAGAAGGGCAGGAATGTCTCAACGAAATTGGTGAGGCCCATAAAGAACCCGTCCTTGACGGTGAGGCCGGGAATGAAAATCTGTCCCGCGTTGCCGAGGGTTAGGGAATCCTTGTTGGACAAAGCAGTAACCACACTGCCTGCCAGCACGAGCAGCGCGAGAACCACGATCCATTTTTCCCTCGGTAGCTTGGTTACGCGGCTCGGATACCGCAAGAGGCAAGCGACCAGGATGCATACGTAGGCCAAGTTGTGCTTGTCGAAGGCCGGCAGGTAGGGGAATTTGTAGTTCGTACCTTCGGGTAGAAACATCTCGGCCCCGAGCGCGACCAGCAGGGCCGCCGAAACCGGGCGCATGAGAAAGAAGGCCGCGATCGAAAACGGAATCGACAGCGCGAAGACTATGTCGGCGGTGGTGCTGGTCACGGAGCTCGCCTACAAATCCTAGGCTACCAATAACCGAGACCAAGGTTGCGCTTGATTTCACGGTTGGCACTGGCGGCGGCAAGAAGATCGACGGCGGTGGCTGCCACGGCCACCGGGGCTCGCCGAGCCGCTTGCAACAGCGGTGCCGTGCGCAGGTCGGCCAAACGTCGGAAGACGTGTCCCATCGGGACCACCCATGCATGGCGCCCGGATTCTTCCGACAGATACCGCGAAAGCCACGCAGGATCGCTTTGCAATTGCTCGCGCAGCAACTCGCCTGCACCCCGAGAACCGGCGCGGTTCCACAAATGGCGAAACAGCAAGGCGTTGAGGGTCGTGCCGATCATCAACCGCTTCTTGTGCCGCCACAAATCGCGCGGATTGGTCTTTGCTTCAAAGTAATGCGAGGCATGCTCGGCCCGAGCGATCCGATGTGGATCCTCAGGGTGGCGGAATTCGTCGGTAATCACCATGGCTCGCAAGAAGCCGTCTTCAACCGGCAGCCCGGGCGGCAACCAGATGCTGCGCAGAACGGAAGCGCGTGCACAGTAGAATTGTCCGCAGATTTCCGTGGGTCCGGCAGGCGCCGCCTGGGAAAAATAGCGGGAAAGCCTGGCAAGCCAACCCGTCTGGTCATCGGGGTTCCGTTTGATGGGGCGGTCGGTCGCCACGCAAACCCGCGGATCTTCATCCAGGACCGCCAAGGCAGACGCGAGGGTCGACTCGCTGGCAAAGATGATGTCTGCATCCAGAAGGCACAGATAGTCGCAAGAAGCGAGGGACGCATGGACGCAGTGGTTCCACGCATTCGCCTTGCCTGCAGCGGCAAGCTCGTCAACGGCCCAGGTGACGCAAGCGTTGCCGAGTCGCGCGACGGCGTCGGCCAGGCATCGTTTTGCCACGGTCGCGGTATCGTCGTTGCAACCGTTGGGGATGCACACCACGTGAATGGACCGGCCCGCGCCCGCCCGCTCCCCAAAAACGCTTTGCTTGAAAAGCGATTCGAACAGCAGGGGAAGTCTGGCGGCTTCGTTGTGCGCGAGGATGCCAATCCCCAAGCGAGCGCTCGATGGTCCTGCCATGAATGAAAGATGCCGCGGTTCGATAGGGCGTCGCGATATTTGTGAGGCTTTTTTCGGTTTGAGGCGCACCCAATCACGGCGGTTGGCGTCGAAACCAACGTAGCATGCAGGCACCTCAGCATCGCGAGGGGCGGGCCTTCCGCCTACTGGTTGGCGGACTCGTGGCCGTCGGAGCCGCCGCGCGTCTCGTGCCTCTCGTCGACGGCTCGGGCAGGATTCTGCGGCAGTTCCCGACCGAAGACGGGTATCTCATGATGACCATTGCGCGCAGCCTCGCCCTTGGTCGCGGCATGACCACCGCCGAAGGCTTGATCGCAAGCAACGGAACCCAGCCTGCGTTCAACCTGATCGAGGCGCTCTGCTTCTGGCTGGT
This sequence comes from Myxococcales bacterium, assembly GCA_003159055.1. The sequence continues at coordinate 10,815 of PMLH01000610.1, read as the reverse complement.
GGGGGGGGACAGGCAGGCGGGGGTGTTTGCCGTCGAGCTGGTCGACTTCGTCATCGCCGCCCTGGCTGCCTGGGCGTTGTTCGTGCTCGGGCGGCGGATTCTGGGTGCGAGGCCCTGGGCTGGGCGCGCGTCCGCACTGGCGGCGGCAACCTGGTACGCGAGCAGCAATGTCGTTCCGCACACGATGAACTGCCTTGAGACAGGCTTCTACACGCTCATGGTGCTGCTGAGCGTGTTGCAATGGCACAAGCTCTGGCACGCGGGGCAAGCCAGCGAGGCGCCACTGCTCAAACGAGCCTTGCTGGCCGGAGCGCTGTTAGGCGTCACCTTCTGGGCGAGAATCGACGCGGTCTTTCTGATTGGTACATTGACCGCGGTTCATGCGGGCTGGGCCTATCGCGGTGGTTGGGGCAAGGTTCGGCCACGTTTGCTCGAATCGCTGGTCGCGGGCTCGGTCGCGCTGGCCATCGCCTCGCCGTGGCTTCTTTACGGCAAGCTCCGCTTCGGCAGCTTCATGCCGATCAGCGGAATGGCCGAATCGGCCAGGGGATGGTTTGGCAACGCCTCGCTGCTTCCGGCGTCGCTGTTCCGCTACACCGCCCTGGTGCTGCCGATTCCGCACGAGCACAACGCCCGCTTGTCGGTGGTTCTGTTCTGCTCGGCGGCTGGGCTCTTGTGGATTGGGCTGCTTGTGCGCGTCGCGAGACGCGCGACCGCCCCAGAGCGCTGGCTTTTCGCCTCGGGCCTGCTGTTCCTTCTGGGCCTTTCCGCCTACTACGGTCTTGCATTCGGCGCCGGGCACTTCCTTGACCGGTATCTCTTTCCTGCGTCGCCCTTCATTGCGCTCGTAAACGTGGCTGGTGTGGTTGCTCTCGCTAGCCGTTTTCGTGGGCGATTGTGGGTGCAGGCGGGCCGCCCTGCGCTGGTTGCGCTCTTGCTTCTGGTCGTGGTCGGCCTCGATGCCAGGGCCTATCGGCAGGGGCGGCAGCACATGCACTTTCAAGTCGTCGAATGGGTACGGCGAAATCTTCTGGATTCCACCTGGGTCGCTGCGGTTCAGACTGGCACCTTGGGCTTCTTTCACGACCGTACGGTGAACCTCGACGGCAAGGTCAACCCAGAAGCCCTGGCGCTCCTGAGGCAGAAGCGCATTCCAGACTATGTGGTCGGCAGCCGGTGGGGCAAGGAGCAAGCGAGCATCGACTATCTCATCGATTGGAACGGCATTGCCGAGTGGAGCTCGCTCGGCCCGGTTCGGTCGAATTTCGACCTCATTGTGGACGACCCTCAATCGAACCTCGCCGTGTTTCGCCGGAAGGGTACGGCTGCCTACTCTCTGCGTTGACCGACCTCCGGTCCAATCCGGGTGGCTCCGCTCTGGTTCACGACGCTGCGAGGCCCGCGCGATAGATGTGCGCTACTTGCAGCGCGGCAGGGGAGCTGAGACAATTGTGCGTTCAGCTGTAACCATGCGTGGTGCAAGTTCGTCCCATCCAGGAGCGTTCGTTTTCCAGTGACAGCATGACCAACGCGACGGTTGTCGAAGCAGGCGAGGTTTCAGGGCCACACAGTGTCAAGGCCCGTACGATTCGCGGTACCCTCTGGACGATATTCAATCATGGCGCAGGTCAGAGCCTGCGCTTTGGCAGCAATGTCGTTCTGACCCGGCTGCTCTTGCCGGAGGCGTTCGGCCTGATGTCGCTGGTCTGGGTGTTCGTCACCGGGCTTGAAATGCTGTCCGACGTCGGGGTTGGCCCGGCCATCATCCGCAGCGACCGCGGCGACGATCCGGCGCTGCTCGACACGGCCTGGACCGTGCAGATCATCCGTGGCTTCGTGTTGTTCGCGTTGTCGGCGCTGGTGGCTTGGCCGGCAGCAAAGTTCTACGGTCAGCCGACCCTGCTCGCCCTGATCTCGGTCGCGGGTCTCGGTATTGCGATTCGCGGATTCACCCCGACACGCGTTCACGCGCTCAATCGCAAGGTCATGCTCGGCCGGCTGACGTTGATGGAGCTCGTCTGTCAGCTCACCACCATCGGCGTCATGATCCTCGGCGCGTGGATGTTCCATTCGGTCTGGGCACTGCTGGTCGGGACGCTCGCTGGCGACGTCGTCCACGTTATCCTCAGCTACCTAATTCTTCCCGGTCAGGGTCATCGGTTGCGCATGGACAGGGCGTGCCTTGCTGAGCTCGTGCACATCGGACGCTGGATCGTGGTCAGCACCGCGCTCACCTACGCCGCCGGGTATCTCGACCGCCTGGTCATCGGCCGGCTTCTGACCATGCGCGAGCTGGGCATCTACTCGATCGCGTTTCAAATCGTGCTCGCTGTGCTTGGCGTTGGTAAGGCGGTTTCCGGCCGGGTCTTCTTTCCAGTGCTGTCCGAGACCATCCGAGAGAATCCCGAGTTGCTCTACAAACGGCTGCGTCGCGCGCGGTTGGTGTGGATTGTGCCGACCGCGGCCGGTCTTCTGCTGCTCTATCTCGGCGGCGAAAGGCTTATTCGCCTTATCTACAAGCCCGACTACCACGACGCCGGCTGGATGTTACGCATCCTCGCCGCCGGGGCGGTGGTCGGGGTCCTGAACCACGCTGGCGGTGTGATCTGGTCGGCCTTGGGCGAATTTCGGACCAACGCGGTAGTCATGCTGGTACAAATCGCCTTCTCCTTCGTGGCGATGTTCACGGGCTACGCGATGGGCGGGACGGTTGGCTTCGTGGTTGGCGTGGCCACGGTCGAGCTGCTGGTGTACCCGGTGCAAACCATCCTCATCGCTCGCAGGAAGCTGTGGCAACCCGAAGTCGACTTGCCGGTTCTGGCAGTCGGCGGCCTCGTGATTTCGCTTGGCTGGCTCTTGAGATAGGCGGCACTAGGCGAGCGCGAGCTTGTGGCGTCTCGACCAGTCGAGCAGCACGAAGGGTGCCCAGATGCGCGACCAGTAGAGCCCGGGCGCTCCGGCGCGGAAGGCTCGCCACAGACGCTGCAGGGTATCGGGATCGAGGCCAACGTCGCGGGCCAGCTCTCGCTCGCCAAACAGAGACTCGATTTGTCCCGCCAGCTGGTCTTTCGCCCAGACTTCGATGGGCAACACGAAACCGGCCTTGGGTCTTTCGAAGACCGCGGGGTCGAGATTCGGCATGGCAAGGGACTTGAGCAGCATCTTCTTGCCCAGCGGCCGAAAACGCGCCGAATCCGGTACGCTCTGGGCGGCCTCCACCACGCGATGGTCGAGCAGCGGCACCCGCAATTCGAGGGAGGCGGCCATGCTCGCCACGTCGGAGTCACGTAGCAGGCGTTCCCCGATGAAGAGGGCCAGCTCGAGGCGACTCGTGGCATCGAGCGATGTGCCGGACGCGGCCACCTCTCGCAGCTCGTTCGCCCGCGCGTCGGGCAGCCCCGAGCTCCCATCGTTTGCGGGCACGGACCGCCCGAGCTCGCCAAGAAAGTCGCGCGTGTACAGGCCGTAAGCAACTTGGTAAAGCCCAACCAGGTCGCCACGTGCGGCCAGGAGGTCGGCAAGCTTTCCCCAGCGCGTTTGCGGCGGGACTTCCCCAGGCGCTCCCGTTTTCAGGCGCACCGCCAGCCGGGCCATCCCGGCCAGGAGTGGTGCGGGCGCGAAGCGCAGGGCGCGTGTGAGGGCTCGGCTCAGCGGAAGGTCGCGAAAGCTGCGGTAGCCCCCAAACAGCTCATCGCCGCCAGTCCCGGCAAGTGCCACGGTGAAGCCCGCCTCTCGCACCACGCGACTGACGAAATAGGTGTTGATGCCGTCGAAGGTCGGTTGGTCGAGGCTTGACAAGGCGCGGTCGAGCTCGGCACGAAAGCGCGCTTGGGTCAGCGTGAATTCGAGGTGCTCGGTGCCAAGCGCACTGGCAATTTGTCGGGCGTAGGCGGCTTCATTGAAGGCAGCCTCTTCGAACGCGATGTGGAAGGTCTTGATCCGTCCGGTTCCCGCCCGCGCGGCCAGCGCGGTCACGGCGCTTGAGTCCACGCCTCCCGACAGAAAGACCCCCAGCGGCACGTCGCTGACCAGGTGCTGGCGCGCAGCCGTCAGCAGTTCCTCCTCCAACGCCCGGACGGCCTGTTCTTGCGGCAAGGTCGTTCGCCCGGCCAAGGACCAGTAGCGCCTCGGTTTGCCGTCGGGCGCCTCCAGCGTAAGAGACAGCGACGAGCCGGGCGGCAGCAAGGATATCCCTTTTACGGCTGTGCAAGGCCCGACCACGAACCCGTTCCATAGATAGGTCGCGACCCCGAGTGGGTCGAGGTGCCGAGCGAACAAGCCGGTCGCGAGCAGGGCGCGCAGCTCGGACGCGAACAGGACCACGCTGCCCGACGGCCGTTTTAGCGTCGCGTAGTAGAGCGGCTTGATGCCGAGGCGGTCACGCGCCAGCAGCACACGCCGCTGGGAACGATCGTAAAGCGCGAAGGCGTACATGCCCCGCAGTCGCTCCAGAGCGGACTCTCCCCAACGGCCACAGGCACGCAAGAGAACCTCGGTGTCTCCCTGCGAGCGAAAAGTTTCGCCCGCGGATTCCAGGTCCTTGCGTAGCTCGGCGTAGTTGTAGATCTCGCCATTGAAGACAACGACGTTTTGGCGTTGGCCGTCGATCATCGGCTGGTGACCATCGGCGGACAGGTCAAGAATGGCCAGTCGGCGAAAACCAAAGATCACCCCCGGCGCATCTTGGCTGCGATACAGCCCCGAATCGTCGGGGCCGCGATGCGCTTGCGCATCCATCATCGAACGCACGCTTGCTTCCAGATTGTCATCAATGGCACCGATGGCGCCGGCGATTCCACACATGGCTGTGAATGATTGTGTCGTGCGAAAACTCAAACGCAATGTCGCGTGGGTAACGTTGTCGTAACGCTTGCCTACGTCACCTTTGTGGGCGCTTGGCATCGAATACCAAGGTGAGGCGCCAGCGTGTCCACCAACACTGACCAATTCCGTATTCTTGACCGCCGTTACCTGAGCGTCAGTAACATCCCCTACTTCGTCGACGAGGACGGGCGGATCCTGCTCGACCGTGCATGGCACCACGATTTGATTCAGCACTTGGAGTATCTGCCCGGCTACGTATTGGCGGCGCCACGTCGAACGGCGCCTGCCGAGAAGGCGGATCTGGTTCCGCTTGCCGCCGAGACACAGAAACGGATGGAGCTTGTCCCCTTGCCGGCGCCAGCCTCTCGTGCCGGCGCCATGCTTTCCCTGCCGAGAACCTTGGTGCGGATCTGGCGTGCCGTCGGGCGATCGGACATCGTTCACAGCGGGATCGCAGGTTGGCCCTACCCACTTGGATGGTTGGCGGTACCCTTGGCGCGCATCCGCCGCAAGAAGATTGTGATGATCGTCGAAAGCGCGCCATGGCGAAGCCCCGCCGGTTCTAGGCATCCGACCTTGCGGAAGCGGGTCGAGGCAGCGGTGTACGAGACGCTGGGGCGCTGGGGCTGCGGCCTTGCTGACGTGTCATTCTATACGCAGCCCGCTTACCGCGAACAGTTCCACCGGCGTGGCCGAGGCCCGGCCTTCGTGGCGCCCGCGACTTGGGTCAACGCGGAAGACGTCCTTGACGATGGCCAGGCCGAAGCGTCGTGGGACGAAAAGACGCGTCAGCCGGTCCGATTTTTGTTTGCCGGCAGGTGGGTGGCCGAAAAAGGCATCGAAATTCTGCTTGCTGCTGCACAGACGTTGGTAAAGGCCGGCGTGCGCGGCAGCCTAGATTTGGTAGGTGACGGGCCCTTGCGCTCGGCAGTCATGGCGGCCGCCAGGGACGGGCCGTTCAGCATTCGCTACTTCGAGCCGATCGCCAACGGGAAACCCTTTCTTGATTTTCTTCAAAGCTACCATGTCGCAGTCATTCCTAGCCTCACGGACGAGCAACCCCGCATTGTCTTCGACGCCGCGGCTCGTGCGGTCGCGGTGTTGGCTTCCGACACCGACGGCTTGCGTCCGCATGTCGAACATAAGCGGACGGGAATCTTGGTCCCTCCTGGCAACGCGGCTGCCCTGGCGCAGGCCATGGTCGACATGGTCAACGCCGGGCCGCAGTTGCGTGCCATGGCGATCGAGGCTTTGCGCCAGGTACGAAGTCATACGCATCGATCGATGCACGTCGAGCGATCTCGGCTGCTGGCCCAGCACTTGCTCTAGGTAACTCCCAGGAACGATGGACAGCACTCTCTCCTACCCCGCGAAGGAACCGCTCGGCACGTCAGCGGGCCTTGTGCTCGCCAGCAGCTTTACGGCGGATCCCCTGGTAGACCCGCTGGCTCTTGTTCTCGGCGAAGCCGGGCTTCCGCTGCCGGTCAGTGTCGCGCCGTATGGTCAGCCATTCCAGCAGCTTCTCGACGCTGGCAGCTTGTTCGGGCAGAACCGTGATGGCGTCAACGTTCTCCTGATTCGATTCGAAGACTGGTTGCGTGGTGCGGAAGGCGCACTCGATGGGTCCATCGACCGGCAGGCGATCGTCAAGGGCAATGTGACCGATTTGGCGGCGGCGATGCGAAGTATGGCCGAGCGCTGTGCGACACCCGTGCTCCTGGGGCTTTGCCCGTGTTCGACTGAGGTTCGCGACCACAGCGACACGCGACAATTTTTGCACGGCCTCGAACGTGGCTTGCGCGAGGAGCTGGCGAGTTTGGCAAGCGTGCGTTTTATCGCGATGGATGAGTTCGAGGCTTGGGATGCCGGGCTGCTGCACGACCCGGAGCAGGACCGGCTTGGTAATGTTCCGTACACGCCCCGTTTTTTCGCGGCACTCGCACTCGCCATCGCTCGCCTGGTCCACGCACTCAAGACGTCACCGGTGAAGGTGCTGGTGCTCGACTGTGACAATACCCTGTGGAGCGGCGTGGTGGGCGAGGACGGCGTCGCGGACATCAAGATCGGCCAGCGCGAGCGCGATTTGCAGAGATTTCTGCTGGAAAAGAAGAAGGCTGGCGTGCTGCTTTGTCTCGCAAGCAAGAACAACGCTGCGGACGTGTTCGAGGTGTTCGAGGGTCGCAAGGACATGATCTTGCAGCTGGACGACATCGTCGCGACACAAATCCATTGGCAGCCCAAGTCGGAAAGCATTCGAGCGCTTGCTCAAGAATTGAACCTGGGCCTCGACAGCTTCGCTTTCATCGACGACAACCCCGTCGAGTGTGCCGAAGTCCGCGCGGCCTGCCCTGAGGTGTTGGTGTTGGGTCTGCGCGACGACGAGGACCCAGCGACTTTTTTGGGCGGGGTGTGGCCGCTCGACGTCCTGGTCGTCACCGAGGAAGACCGCCAGCGCAGCGACATGGTCCGCGAGAACCTCGCGCGCGATCGGTTGGCAAAGTCGTCGACTGGAATGGCCGCGTTCATCGAGGGCCTGGATCTTCGGATCGACATTGCGCCGCCCAAGCCCGGTCAAATTCCACGCGTATCGCAACTCACCCAGCGAACGAACCAGTTCAACTTCACCACACGAAGGCGCAGCGAGGCCGAAATCGCGCAACTGGCACAGCAGGGCAGTGACTGTCTGGTGGTGGAGGTGCGCGATCGTTTTGGCGACTATGGCCTCGTGGGCGTCGTCGTCTACTGCGCAACGGACGCGGCGTTGGTGGTGGATACCTTCCTGCTCAGCTGTCGCGTGCTCGGGCGCGGCGTCGAGCATGCGATGCTTCGCGAGTTGGGCCGAATCGCCGTCCAGCATGGCAAGGGGCGCGTCGAGATGGTTTTCGTCCCGAGCAAACGCAATCTGCCCGCCCGACGATTCCTCGACAGCCTCGACGCCGAGATGCGCGAGGAGTCCGGCGATCTGCGGTTTGTGGTTTCTGCAGAGCGGGCCACTGCGCTTGCGTACGTCCCGGGAGAATCGCGGGTCGAAGCTTCGGCAACTGAGAAGCCAGCCGAAAGCCCGCCCAGCGGCGGCGAGATCACGCGATCCGCGCGTTGGAATCGTTTCGCACGGACCCTCGAGACACCGGAGAAGGTCCTCGCGGCTTTGCTGACGCGTCCGCGCCGCGCGCGGGGACTGTCAAGCGGTGCGGTCGCGCCGCAGACGGAGATGGAGAAACGCCTGTGCGCGATCTGGTCGGAGGCGCTGAGTATCTCCAAGATAGGCGTGACCGACGACTACTACGCTGACCTCGCGGGGACGTCGCTGCAGGCTGTGGCGATCTTTGCACGTATCGAGCGAGAGCTGGGCACGCGCTTGCCGCTCGCGACATTGCTGGAGGCCCCGACCATCGCCAAGCTCGCCGCCCGCATTGAACATCCGCAGGGCTTTCAATCGCTGGTGGCTTTGCACCCCGGTAGTTCGGGTATTCCGCTGTTCCTTGTGCACGATGCCGATGGCGAGATTCTGCTGTACCGCAATCTCGCCGAGCGGCTTGGCGATCGACCAGTGTACGGAATCCAGCCGCACGGGCGACCAGAAGCTCCCATCGTGCACACGCACATCCACGACATGGCCGCCCATTACGTGGCCGAAATCCGCTCGCTCTATCCCCATGGACCCTACCTGCTCGGCGGCCTTTGTGCGGGCAGCGTGCTCGCCTGCGAAATGGCGCTTCAACTCGAGGACTTGGGGGAAAGCGCACGGCTGGTCGCGGTCTTCGATGCGGCCGACGTCGAGGCCGAACGGGAGCCCAATATAGAAAACCAACGGCGACTCGGGCGCGTGCGCCAGGCCTGGGAAGGGGCATCGCCCAGGGGTATCGCTCGCATCGTGGCCGGCAAGCTCGGTCGCTACGCGCGCTATCAAATCCGCCGCACGTGGAACCAAGCACGCGACCGCATGTCGATCGCCGGTTTGCGCGCCTGTCTTGACCTTGGCATTTCACCACCGGCATGGCTCCGCACGATGGACATTCGCAGCGTCTACAACGTCGCCGAGTCGGAATATCGCCCGCGCCGCGCTCTACGCCACGAGATTGTCCTGTTCCGCGCCAGCGAGGGCGAGGGTGCCGACGAACCCTACCGCAACATCTATCGAGACCCCTTGCTCGGCTGGAACCGGCGCAGCTTGCAGGGCGCGCGTGGGTACGACGTGCCTGGCGGACACGGCAGCATGCTGCAAGAGCCGCACGTTGCGGTGATAGCCGACATCCTGCGCTCCTACCTGGCTAAGGTCACGCAGACAGGGAAGGGTGCGGCGGCATGACCGCTGGCGTGCAGCCCGCCCAGCCGCTCGCGTGCTTGGGCGCGGTGGTCATCGGCCGTAACGAGGGCGAGCGACTGCGGCGCTGCTTGGCATCGCTCGGCGCAAGGGTAGAGCGCCTGGTCTACGTCGACTCGGGATCGACGGATGACAGTGTCGGGCTGGCCACGCAGATGGGGGCGGACGTGGTCGAGCTGGACAGCACGCAGCCGTTCACCGCGGCTCGGGGCCGCAACGCCGGGCTGGCGCGGCTGCGCGTGATCGAGCCCAAGCTCGAACTGGTGCAATTCGTCGACGGCGATTGCGAGGTCGCGCCGGGGTGGCTCGACCAAGCCACGCAGGCGATGCTGCCCGATCCGACCGTGGCCGTGGTGTGTGGCCGACGGCGCGAACGGCACCCCGAGGCGACGATCTACAACCGCCTTTGCGACATCGAATGGAATACTCGGGTGGGATTCGCCGATGCGTGTGGCGGCGATGCCCTGATGCGAATCGCTCCGCTGGTCGAGGTGGGCGGATACGACGAGAGTTTGATCGCCGGGGAAGAACCCGAGCTGTGCCTGCGTTTGCGCCAGCGCGGCCGCCGCATCCAGCGCATTGACGCCGAGATGACCTTGCATGACGCAAACATCACGCGTTTCGGCCAGTGGTGGCAGCGAACCCTTCGCAGCGGCCACGCCTACGCCGAAGGCTTTGCCCTCCACCGTCGCGAGCCGGGCCGATTCTGCGCCAAACAGGTGCGCAGCAACTATGTGTGGGGCGGGCTCGTGCCGCTGATGGCCCTCGCGCTCTTCTGGGTCTCGCCCCTTTGGGCTGGGTTGGTCCTCGCCGCGTACGGCCTGCTCGTCGCTCGCGTGTTTCTCGCTGCTCGTCGGCGCGGATTTTCCCGTCGCGATGCGCGTCTGTTTGCTTGCTTCGTGGCGCTTGGCAAATTCCCGTCGGCGCTGGGCCAGCTTCGCTACCTCTGGCACCGCCTGCGCGGCCGGCGCAGCTCGCTCATCGAGTACAAGGGTGCCGAGTCATGACGGCACTTTCAATTCGCCGCCAGTTCTGCCAGCGCTTGTGCGAGCAGCCGAACGTGGGGTTCCCGCAGGACACCCAAGTGGTTTGACGGGACGTTGCACACCAACACGTGGTCGGCCCGACCGTTCCAGCCTTGATCGGGCGTTATGCGGACATAGGTCGGCCATGGTTCTTTGCTGGCGCAGACGACCAGCACTCGGGTCGAGAGCTTGACGGGCCTGGCCGCGAAGCGGGCGACCTCTGCATCCACGTCGGGACCGTCGACCGGCAAGTCGATCGCCTTCGGCACAGCCAAATCCTCAACTCCGGAAAGCCGTCGCAGCGGGGTCCAAGCCATGAGTCGTTCGAGCTGGCTGCGCACCCTGCGCACGAGATCGGCTGGCGCATTCCATGCCCTACGAAGTAATCCGAAAAATTGCTTGGCCCGGTTCACGCGAATGCCGTGGGGCAACACTGCGTCGATGATGGTCACCGTTCCCACGGTTTCGCCTGCGGTTTGCAATTGGCGGGCGACTTCGTACGCGACCACACCGCCAAAGCAGAGGCCGAGAAGGTGATACGGCCCCGTGTCCTGCAGGCTGCGAATGAGCTCCACATAGTGGCGTCCGATGTGTTCCAGAGTCGGCCGCGGGTCCTTCCCCGGCACGTAGCGAAAGGGAATG
>PMLH01000598.1:6268-14933 GCA_003159055.1 Myxococcales bacterium | reverse complement strand
GCCCGACCGTCCGGCTTTTCAGACACGCTCTAAGGCCGATCTCGTGGATCCTGCGCCCCGTGACTGGGTCAAGAAAGACGCCACCGTCGGCGATCTGATGGATCCGGAAGTTCAAGCCGTCTACGAAGACGATGCTGCGCTGGTTGCCGCCCACGAGATGGTCACCAAAAACATTCACAGGCTCGTCGTCCTCAACACGGAGAATCAGCTGGTTGGAATCGTCAGCACGATGGACATCGTGCGAGCGGTCGATGCGAGATTGACCTTTGCGATTGGCGATCTATCTGGTACGCCACAGGTCGGAACACTCTGAGGCGGCAGAGATGAAATGATCAAAGATATTCTAGTATGCCTGGAAGGATCGGAGAGCACGGCGACGACCACGCTGACTGCCATCGAGATTGCGCATGAGCTGAATGCCAGCCTCTCCGGGATCGCGATTGTCGACAAACCGGATATTCAGGCCGGTGCTCTGGGTGGCATCGGCGGATCAAGTTTCAGACACGAAAGGGATCTCGCCCTCCTGGCCGATGCACGAACCCACTCTGACGTATGGCTTGCGGAGTTCAGCCACCTGTGCACGGCCGGCAAAGTGCGGGCGCGCATGCTCGAAGTTGTCGGGCGGCCGTCGGAGATCATTCTCGCCGAGATGGAGCGCCATGACCTTACGTTGATAGGTCGCGACGCCAACTTTCGCTTCGAAACCAATAGCGAAGATCGCGCGACGCGGGAAAAGATCCTTCGCCACGCCACCCATCCGATTCTTCTCGTCCCCGAACGTCCGAAGCAGTCTTCGTTCGCACTCGGCTCGACCGTGCTGGTGGCCTATGACGGCGGCGAGGCAGCCCAAAGAGCGCTGGCTAGCTTTGCAACCAGTGGCCTGGCAGGGTCGCGGAACATTCATATCGCCACAGCCGGTGATGATGGGGCCAGGGCGTGGGAGATGGCCAATCTGGCCGTCGAGAGCCTGCGCGCCTCCGGCATTCAGGCCACCTGCCACAGTATCGTGTCGACGCTTTCCAACGCCGAGGCCCTGGCCAAGTTTGGCCAAGAAATCGGTGCCGACATGGTCGTCATGGGCGCCTTTGCTCGCTCGCGGATGGCGGAGCTATTTGGCGGCTCGGCAACGCGAACCCTAGCCGAGCACAGCCAGACGCCGCTGTATCTTCAGCACTGACCCCAGCGCTCTTCTCGGCGAACGCTCGCATTCATCCACTGAGGCCAGATTGAGCGCAAACATCGATACGTTCGCAGTTTGGCGAGTATGACGAAGAAAGGAAGGGACACAAAGATGCGCCTACGCACAAGTGATCCGAAGAGATCCGACGCGCTGGTGCTCTTCGGAGTGACAGGGGATCTTGCGCACAAAATGATCTTGCCGGCGCTCTACGCGATGTCCAAGCGTGGGGTTCTCAACGTCCCGGTGGTCGGTGTCGCCGCTCCGAAGTGGAGCCTGGCGCAATTGCGCAAACACGCAACGGACAGCATCAAGCAGGCCGGCCAGGGCAAGATCGATGACCGGGCCGCACTAGCTCACATGCTATCTCTTCTTCACTATGTGGGCGGCGACTACAACGACCCTGGGACGTTCGGAGCGCTCAAACAGGCGCTGGGCGACGCCAAGTGCCCGGCACATTACCTGGCCATCCCTCCATCGCTCTTCGCAGCGGTCATCCAGGGGCTCGGTGTCGCGGGCTTGGCCAAAGACGCACGCGTCATCGTCGAAAAGCCGTTCGGACGTGACTTGGCTTCGGCGCGGAAGCTCAACACCATTGCGCATACGGCATTTCCGGAAGATTCGATTTTCCGTATCGACCACTACCTTGGCAAAGAAGCGATCATGAATATCCTCTATTTTCGCTTCGCCAATTCGTTTCTAGAGCCCATCTGGAACCGCGACTGCGTGGCCAGCGTGCAGATTACCCAGAGCGAGGATTTCGGCGTGAAGGGGCGCGGTGCATTTTACGAGAGTGCTGGATGCCTACGCGACGTCATCCAGAATCATCTGTTTCAGATCGTCGCGCTGCTGGCCATGGAGCCGCCAGCGTATCAAGGCTATGGCGCCGTCCACAGCGAGAAAGCGAAAGTGTTTCAAGCCATGCGTCCTCTACATCCAGACGATGTCGTGCGTGGCCAGTACGCGGGCTACCGGAAGGAACCGGGTGTGGCCAAAGACTCCGACGTGGAGACCTACTGCGCCCTGCGACTCTTCATCGATTCGTGGCGCTGGGCCGGGGTGCCGTGGTACCTGCGTTCGGGAAAGTGCTTGGCGACATCCGCGGCCGAGGTCCTGGTGGAATTGAAGCCGCCACCGCAACGGCTGTTCGACGATTCAAAGACAGCAGCGGGACGCGCTAATTACCTGCGTTTTCGCCTCTCCCCCAGCTCGGCCGTCGCACTCGCTGCTCGTGTGAAGCGCGCGGGCAAGGAGTTCATCGGCGATCAGCGAGAGCTCTACCTACTCGAAGAGCAATCGGGAGAGGAAATGCCCTACGAACGATTGTTAGGGGATGCCATGGACGGCGACGGCGCGCTCTTCACCCGTGAGGATGCAGTGGAGGCCGCCTGGGCGGTGGTGGATCCAGTCCTGAAGAGGCACCACCGGGTCCGTCCCTACCAGCCCGGCGGCTGGGGGCCCAAGGAAGCCGATGCCCTTATCACAGCAGAGGGCGGCTGGCACAATCCTTCTCCAGAGCTGGCAAAACCGTGACGTGGCTGGATGATGTCGTATTCCTGCTGGACGCGGACAATAACGGTTCTCCCAGCCAGGGCTCCGACGCGCTCGACCCCGTAATTGTCGCAGCTTTCCCGCCGGCCGACCTGCACTTGCAGATCGTCACGAGAGACACGGCGGATTGCTTGACGATTATTGGAGCCAAGATTGGGACCTGCGCGGCCTGCAAGTGTTTCTTGGCGGACTTGCCGAAGCGCAGGAGGGTAATGGCTCGGATCTCCACAGGGCTGAACTCGTCAGAGGCAGGCCGATCTGGCTCTTGCCTGGAGAGGTGCTTGATACGTTCAGCGCGGACAGCCACGGCGGCCAGTATGGTAGCCCACTTGATGAGCGCTTCGGCAGACCGCAATTGCGATTCCTCGACCCGGCAAGTGCCGCTCTTCCGGGTCCGGTGGAAATCTTCTATGCGCCAGCGCTGGGCGTAACCAAACACGATTTGCTCGATGTTCTCGACGGTGGCGACCGGTCGATTCGTGAGCAGCAACCATTCGATGGGTTTCTCGCCTGCTGGCGTTGTGCCTTGTTCACGGGCGAGCACCACGTTGACCTGTTTTGGGAAATACTTCTTGGCCCTCTTGTCTCGAAAATCGAGCGTCATCCTGCAGGCTTGGACGGCCATTTTCGCTACGCGCGCTGTCCGCTTGGGGGCTCCAGAAACCCGCAGCTCGTAGTGCGTAACCACAGGCTGTTGCGCCAACAGGTCACGAAGGTATGTCTTCCGCCCATTCTCCAAGATCACGCGTCGATTGTGATTTCCACGAATCGTGAACCAGTGACCTTCCTTGTCGGCGTTCTGGAGAATCGGCCGGGCATCGCCTTCGCGGTCGAGCTAAAACCAAAGTTTCGTTCTCGGGGCATGCTGGCTCATCACCTGCCGCGACTGCTCCATGGTATCCAACCAGCGCTGGATCTCCTTCTCCTCGGTTCGCCGCAAGTTTCGATGCTTTCGCTTTACCCGCTTCGTCAGCGATGCAGTCCGTTTCCACCACGTCTGCGAGGTAAGCCCCAGCGGCACCCCTTTCGCTGAGATGGCCAGGGCGCTGATTACCTTCGAATCTCAGGCTCCTTGGCTGCGTGCCCCGATGGAACCCAGGTCTTTGTCGCCGTTCAAATCGGTCACAGTCACGCTGCTGCCATCCACCGCGCAGAACACGAACTCTTCACCGGCGCAGCGCTCGGCACACGCCTCGAACACCGAGGCTCCTACCTGACCGCCAGTAACATCCTGGCTTTCCAGCAAGCCGTATGCCCCCTGCCGGTCGGCATCATTCCCGAATACCTCGGTCACCTTGCCCGCGGGTCGTCGCGCTGCCTGCGCCGCCACCAACACAAGCCGTGCAAGCCCTCGCGCGTCCCTTATCTTTGCCTTGCCAAATTCTTCTTGTGCCCAGTCAGCCGACGTTACGAATTTCACGTGCGACCAATCCCCGATTTCTCGAAAGATTGCCACTGTTAGATCGGCCTGGGACCAATGGCGAGCCCTTCGGGAGAGGGTGACCTACACCAACCGCTGTCGCTTAATGCCTATGACCTTCACCCCTGTCCTCGAATCACGACCGGTCATTTAGTCCTGCACCTTGCAGGCGGGGTTCCGTGGGCCACACCAGCCCGAGAAGACGGCGTGGCGCGGTCGTGCGTCGGCGGTCGGTCAGGCCTTGGGCAAAGTGATGAGCAACTCGTGGTTGGGTCGATCGATCTTCATTTGCTCGCCTTTGACGGGCGCGGGAAGCGAGATGATCTGGGCGTACTGGCCCCATTTCGTGACGTTGCCGTTCGCGCTCTTCTGCTTCGACGTTTCGGTGCTCTTGTTGCTGACCTCGACCTTCAACGTCTGCTTGTCCAGCAGGCTCACGTTGACGTCAGAGGACTTGGCATCGGGCAGGAAGGCGCGAACCTCGTAGTAATCCTTCAGATCCCGCACGCGGAGCGACAGAGAATATCCGGGAGTGTCCGTAAAGAAGCTCAGCCGAGGCTCCGTGCGAAACTCGGTTGTCATTGAGTTGACCATCTGGTCCATCTGCAACTGCATGTTGCGAAGCTCCTGGAACGGATTCCACCCGGCCGCTCCCGCGGAAGGCTTGCCTGGCGCGACCGCCGTCGGAGGCAGGTTCTTCGTGCTCTTCGTCGCTGCCGCCGCGATAGGGATGCCGGCCGTGTACTTCGTCACGGCGTGCCCAAGCAACAGCCCCACAGCCAGGATTGCTGCGGCGCCAATGGCCAATTGGGATTTATTGTAACTAGTTACAGTTCCTTTGGAAGCGTTGGTGTCCATGGGAATTCTCTCCTTTCCATTTCCGGGGGTTAGTCGCCCTATATGTTTGGATCCGGTGGACTCCTTAAGTCGCCTCCAGAAAATGCATCTGCGGTGCCAAAGGAAGCGGGCACATCCGCGGGAATTTGCAGCCTCCCGAGCGCCGGCACGTGCGGCTAATTGCCACGTGAGACAAGTTGCCACAGGTCCGACTTGTGGCGCCGCCGTTTTGCAAGACATTCGAGGCGACCCCTTCAACCATGTAATCTGCGAGCAAGGTTTAGGCAATCGGTTGCGCATACGCTAGGAAGGTGAGGGAGAAGGGTGGATCACCCGAATTCCCGCGACCGCGCTGCTCGCCAGTACTCCGGAGGTTTCATGAAATTCCCAGCCAGGATTCTTGCACTACTCTCTGCCTTCGGGCTGGCCCTGGCCCTGCCGACGATGGGACTGGGTGCTCAACCACCCTACGCGTTGACTCCCACGGGAACAACCGAGGCCAATATCACTCGGATTGCAGCGGGGATCTTGGAACAGTCGCAGTTCGCGCATCACGCGATTGATAACGATCTGGCGGAAAACTTCCTGGACCGCTATCTGGACGACCTGGATTGGTCGCGGTCCCTATTCCTGCAATCCGACCTGAAGGATTTCGCGATTTATCGCACGACGCTCGCACAGGCCACCCATGGCGCTGGCGATACCAGCGCGGCCCACGCCATCTTCGGTCGCTTTCTCCAGCGGCTGGAGCAAAGGGCGGCCTACACCACCGACCTGTTGCGGACCGCGAAGTTCGATTTCACGGGTCACGATGTCTACTCCTACGACCGGGAGCACGTGCAACGGCCTCGCGACTTGCGGGAGGCGCAAGCGCTCTGGCGGCAGCAAATTCGAGCAGAGTACCTGCAGGAAAAGTTGGGTAACAAGCGGCCCGAGCAGATCGTGAGTACGTTGACACGCAGGAAGAGGCAACAGCTCGCGACGATGAAGGCCCTCCGTAGCGACGAAGTGCTGGAGATCTACTTGAATTCGCTCGCGCACGTATTCGACCCGCATTCGGACTATCTTGGTCACGAAGAGATGGAAAGCCTGAACATCTCTATGAACCTCTCGCTTTTTGGCATTGGCGCGTCCTTGGAGACCGAGGACGGCTACTGCAAGATTCACGAGCTCACGCCAGGTGGGCCCGCGATGCGAAGCGGTCTGCTGAAGCCAGGCGACCGCATCCTGGCGGTGGCACAATCGAGTGGTGAACCAGTCGACATCACGAATATGTCCCTCACGCGCACCGTGGAATTGATACGCGGTCCGAAAGGATCGACAGTGAATTTGGCCATTCTGCCCGTGGGCGCGCCCGAGGGGACGCCGACCAAGATCGTCTCTCTCGTGCGGGACGAGATCAATCTCGAAGACCGGCGTGCCAAGGCCCGGATTCTGGACTTGCCGACGGGGCAAGGCAGCACGGTTCGCCTGGGCGTCGTCGATCTGCCATCCTTCTATACCGATATGGGGGGACGGCGAGGCGCTCGGGGCGCGACGGCGGATGTTGCGACCTTGCTGACCAAGTTGAAGATGGAACACGTGCGCGGGGTGGTACTGGATTTGCGAACCAACGGCGGCGGTTCGCTCGAAGAGGCCATCGATCTGACTGGTTTGTTCATTCGCCAGGGGCCTGTGGTCCAGACGCGGGGCTTCGCGGGCGATATCGAAGTGGGTTCGGACAAAGATCCTGCCGTGGAGTATGATGGTCCGCTGGTGGTGCTGACCAGCAGATTCAGTGCTTCCGCCTCGGAGATCCTGGTCGGCGCCTTGCAAGACTACGGACGTGCCGTGGTCGTGGGCGATTCGTCGACCTTCGGAAAGGGCACCGTGCAAAGCATTCTGCCGCTGGCACCCGTGATGGATAGGGCTGGCCTTTCGCACACGTACGATCCCGGCGCACTCAAGGTGACGATCAGCAAGTTCTATAGGCCGAACGGCTCCTCGACTCAATTGCGCGGTGTCGTCTCCGACATCGTTTTGCCTTCCCGCAGTGACTTGAGCGACGTGAACGAGTCGGCGCTGAAGCACCCATTGCCTTGGGATGCCGTGGCCCCCGCGCTCCACGAGCAACTGAATCGCGTTCAACCTTATCTCGGCACGCTGCGGGAGAAATCTCTGAAGCGGGTGAAGACGGAAAAGGAGTTCGCCTATCTGGCTGACGATATCGCTCGGCTCAAGAAGAGCATAGACGAGAAATCTGTTTTGCTAAATGAAGCAGAGCGGCGGCAGGAAATGGCGCAGATCAAAGCCCGAAACGATGAGCGCGAGCAGGAAGACCGTGCGCACGCCGCAGCTCGTTCAACGACCTATGAGATCACGCTCAAGAATGCCTCTTTGCCTGGTCTGCCACAGCCCCTCATAGCCACGGAGAGTAAGGGCAAGACCAAGGACGCGAAGTCTTCGTCCCCGGGAGACGAGCTCGGCCGGATGGCGACCGGCCGCTCCCCGGATAGCGACGTCATCCTGAATGAAGCGACGAAGATCTTGGCAGATTACGTTGACCTCGTTGGCGGCCAACCGAAGCGAGCCAACCTTGCCGGACCGAGAGGATCCGCACCCGTTTTGTAGACTTGCGCGCGACAGAATCCGCATTGGACGCGCGGCTTCGCGAAAGTCAACCTAGGCGGGCATGGGTGAGCGCACCGAATCCGGATGGGCTTCTTCGAATTGGGGACGAGATGCCAGAGTGGATCTGCCATCGCGGTTCTATCGGCCGAGGGTGCTTGCGCTGCCGCTGGCGATCGTGATGGCTTGGTCTGGGGTAACCTTGATCGTGCGCTCGGTTCGCCTACGGCTTTGCCAAACGCGACAGCGGCGCGAGGCGGAGTGGAACACGGTCAGGAGTACGGCTGCTGGCGTAAAGACCTCGACCGAAAGGCGACCGTAGAAGGGTTGGGGTGACTGCAGGGCGGTCCCGACCCGCCTGCGCCGTTGACCAGCTCTTGGGAACGTCGGCCATTCAGTTTGCGAGGCGGACACTATCTTGCGTTCGCTTGCCCAAACGCCACGCTGTGGCACATAGCCGCACAGGTGTGAAGAGCGCCTGACGCGCGACGTGGACCTGTGGTGAGTGGGGTGGTCGCCAGCGAACGTTTCACCGCTGTAATGGTCCCGAAAGACTTGGGCACGGGTTGGGACCCCATACTTCTTCTCGACAGTCAGAACAAAAGGGAGAAGAAGACATGGATGCCTCAGCCAATACCGCCTCGCTCAATGCCAGTCCCGTAAACACCAACGCGTTCGATGCCAGCCACAGCGGAAGTGGATGGCACGGAGATGTGCAACAAATCCAGAAGGAGGTTCTGGACTCCGCGGGGTGGGTTTCCCCGCTGCAAACGGAGATGGCCCGTGTCATCGTCGGGCAACGCTACTTGGTCGACCGCCTGATCGTTGGCCTTTTGACCAGCGGGCATCTCTTACTCGAAGGCGTGCCTGGGCTAGCCAAGACCCTGGCGCTCAAGACCCTGGCCCAGACACTCGATGGCGCGAAGTTTCGCCGGCTGCAATTCACGCCCGACATGCTGCCTGCCGACGTGGTCGGCACCATGATCTACAACCCGACCCAAGGCAGCTTCCAGGCCAAGCACGGTCCGATCTTTTCCAATTTGGTGCTTGCCGACGAGATCAATCGCGCGCCG
>PMLH01000598.1:0-6223 GCA_003159055.1 Myxococcales bacterium | reverse complement strand
GGCACCTATCCCTTGCCCGAGGCGCAGGTCGACCGCTTTCTGTTGAAGCTCGTCATCAACTATCCCTCCAAGTCGGAAGAGCGCGCAATCCTCGATGCGATGGCGACCAGCGAGCCCAAACTGGATGTCGATCCGATCGTCTCGCTCCCCCAACTCGCGCATGCGCGCAAAGTGGTCAACCATATCTACGTCGACGACAAGATTCGCGACTACATCGTGGACATCGTCACCGCGACACGTGCACCAGCCAGCTACAACCTGCCCCTCGCCGACTACGTCCTGTTCGGCGCATCACCGCGCGCCACCATCGCGCTGACCCTGGCTTCGCGCGCCTGGGCCTTCATGCATGGCCGTGGCTACGTCATTCCGTCCGACGTCAAGACCTTGGCCCCGGATGTACTGCGACACCGGCTCGGTCTCACCTACGAAGCAGAAGCAGAGAACATCCAAGCCGACGACTTGGTGGCCAAGATTCTAGCCGCGCTACCTAACCCGTAAGGGGCAACCATGGATACGAATATCAAAGATCTTCTGAAACAAGTCCGGCTCATCGATATTCGCACGCGCCGGCTCGCCACCGACGCGCTGGCCGGACAATTCCACTCGATGTTTCGCGGCCGTGGCATGGACTTCGAGGAAGTGCGCGAATACGTGCCGGGCGACGAGGTGCGCACGATCGACTGGAACGTCACCGCGCGAGCCGGTCGCCCGTTCGTCAAGAAGTACCGCGAAGAGCGCGAGCTGACCATCATACTCGCGGTCGACGTGAGCGCCTCGGGGGACTTCGGTTCGTCCCAGCACACCAAGCGCGAGATCGAAGCGGAGATCGCGTGCGTGCTGGCGCTCTCCGCGGTTCGCAACAACGACAAGGTGGGGCTGGTGCTATTTTCGGACCAGATCGAAGCCTTTGTTCCGCCGCGCAAGGGCCGCCAGCACGTTCTGCGCATCGTACGTGAAGTCCTAAGCTGTCAGCCCAAACGGCGGGGCACGGACGTGGCCCACGCCCTCGATTTCATCAACGCCGTGACGAGAAGGCGCGCGATGGTGTGCGTTCTCTCGGATTTCCAGAGTGCGGGCGATCCAAGCCAAGCGCTGTCGGCGCTGCGGCGTTCGTTGCGCATGGTCAGGCGCCGACATGATCTGGTCGCTTTGCACGTCAACGACCCACGCGAACGGAATCTTCTCGAGGTCGGCCTGCTCACCGTGGAGGACGCCGAGACAGGCGAAATGATAGAGATCGATACTGGCTCGAAGGGCGTGCGCGAGCGTTTTGCCGAGCGTGCCCGGGAAAGAGATCAGCGACTCGAACGAGCGCTGCGGGGCGAATCGGTGGACAGCGTCGAAGTGGACACTTCAGTGCCCTATCTTCCCGTGTTGATTGCACTTTTCCGGTCGCGACGAGGGAGGCGACGATGAAGTCTCGCGATTCAATGTTGACCTTGATCCTTGGTGGTCTTCTGTGGGCCACGCCGCTGTGGGCGTCGACCGCGATGGTGCCGCCGGTGCCTGCAACGACGTCCGTAACAGGATCAGCACCGTCGTCTGCCACGGAAGACATTCGGGACGTTCGCGGGCCGGTGCCGATCCCTCTGTGGTGGCGCTGGCTGGCGCTCGGGGGAGGCGCGGTATTGCTGGCTGGTTTGGGCGGAGTGGCTGCCGTGGTGATACGGCGACGACGAGCGAAACCGCTCAAGCCACACGAGCGAGCGCTGTTGCGTCTCGAACAGGCGCAGCCGCTGGCGGTGGCCGGGCAAGTGCGCGAGTACGCCGGGGCCGCCTCCGACGCCGTTCGCGAGTACATCGAAGAGCGCTTTCTGTTGCGGGCTGCCCATTCGACGACCGAGGAGTTCTTCGACGGCATCCTGGCCCAGGCGAAGGCGCCGCTGGGCGCTCACCGAGATTCCTTGCAAAAGTTCCTCGGGGCCTGCGACCTGGCGAAGTTCGCCCGCTTGCCCTTGCCCAGGGAACAAATGGTGTCGCTCAACGATCTGGCCCGTCGGTTCGTGCTCGATACTGCGCACGACCCAGCCGAAAGCAAAACCGAACCTGTGAGGGCGTCATGAACCTCTTCTTGAATCCGCAGATCCTATGGGCTCTTGCGCTCTTGCCGTTGCTCGCGCTGTGGCTGGGGCGAAAAGGAGCCAGGCCGGCGGTCACCTATTCGAGCATCGAGACCGCGCGCGAGGTCGCTCGCACCACGCGCAGCCGTTGGGGCCGCTTCCTGAAGATCGCACGCTGGGTGGGCTTGGCCCTTCTGATCGTCGGTCTCGCCCGTCCCCAACTCGGGCACGCCTCGACCGAGGTGCAAGCCAGCGGCGTTGATCTGATGCTCGCGGTCGACATTTCCGGCTCGATGCAAGCCCTCGATTTGACCGAGGGTGGTGAGCCGCGAAGCCGGCTTGATGTCGTGAAGTCCGTGGTCGCCCAGTTCATCAAGAATCGACCCAACGATCGCATTGGCCTCGTGGCGTTCTCGGCCGAGCCGTATCTCATGAGTCCTCTAACTCTCGACCACGATTGGCTGCTGCAGAATCTCGACCGCCTGCAACCGGGCATGATCAAGGATGGCACCGCGATCGGCTCTGCGCTTTCCGCGAGCGTCAATCGTCTGCGCGACCAGAAGTCGAAATCCAAGCTGGTGGTTCTGCTCACCGACGGACAGAACAACGCCGGCAAGATCGACCCGGCTCTGGCCGCGCAGGCGGCGCAAGCCCTAGGTGTCAAGGTCTACACCATCGGGGTTGGCTCTAAGGGCGAGGCGCCCATGCCCATCACCGACAGTCACGGCAATACCCATATCGTCATGACCAAAGTCGATGTGGATGAAGGCTTGCTGAGCAACATCGCGACCACCACGGGCGGACGGTTCTATCGCGCCACCGACGCCGGCTCGCTCGAGCGCGTCTATGGCGCCATCGATAGCCTGGAGAAAACCACCAGAACCCTGAAGAAATACGAGCATCACGAAGAGCGTTTCGCCTGGCTCGTCTTCCCCGCCATACTGCTGTTGGCAGGCGAAATGGGTCTCGGACTTACGCGCTTCAAGAGGATCCCATGACCATCCACTCCATCATCCACTCCGTCACCTTTGCCCATCCCATCTGGCTGCTTGGCGGGCTGGCTCTCGCCACGGTCATCCTCGTTCTCGGTGCGCGGCTCGACCGGAAGCGCAAGCTCGCGCTCGCCGCGTTCAGCTCGCGCCGCAAGGGGCCGACTTCTACGCTGTCGCGCATGCGGCGAGCCTTCAAGAGAGCACTGCTTGTCACGGGTGCAGTGCTCGGCTGCGTGACCCTGGCACGACCGCAATGGGGCGTGCGCTGGGAGGAGGCCCACAGGCGCGGGCTCGATTTGCTCTTCGCGCTCGACACCTCGAAGAGCATGCTGGCGCCGGATCTCAAGCCGGATCGGCTTACCCGCGCCAAGCTCGCCATTCGCGATCTGGTGTCGAAGTTCGAGGGCGACCGCGTGGGCTTGGTGGCCTTCGCTGGGGATGCGTTCTTGCAGTGCCCGCTCACCTTGGACCGCGGCGTGTTCGAGCAGACCCTGGATGCCATTGATACCTCGACCATTCCGCGCGGCGGTACCGACGTGGGGCGGGCCATCGAGGTGGCACGTTCGGCGCTACACAACCAGCCCGCGAACCACAAGCTTCTGGTCTTTCTCACCGATGGCGAGGATCTGGAAAGCCACGCTATCGATGCGGCACGCGCGGCATCGGCCGATGGGATTCACATCTACACTGTTGGCGTCGGGACCCAAAGTGGCGAGCTGATTCCCCTGGGTGAGCCTGGTCAGTTCGTTCGCGACGAGAAAGGCGCCTTCGTGCGCTCCGAGCTCGACGAGAACACCTTGCAAGCCATCGCACGCGTGACCGGGGGCGACTACCGCCGGCTGGGTGCGGATGGACGGGGACTCGAGGCCCTGTACCAGGATGTACTGGCCAAGCTGCCGCGAGGAGACCTCAAGTCGCGCATGCACCAGATTCCCATCGAGCGCTTCCAATGGCCGCTCGGATTCTCGATCTTCTGCTTGGCGCTTGAACCGCTTTTGGGTGAACGACGGCGGCGCAGGCGTATCGAGTCGGAGCCGGAGAAACGATGGCCGAAGTTCGCGTCGCTTCGGCGCAGGGTTGTCGCTACGCTAGTGGTGGGATTGGCCATGACGGCGGCGAACGCGGCGAAGGCTTCCACGCGCGATGCCGAGCGGGCGTACCACGAGGGCAAGTTCAAGCAATCGGCGGACGAATATGGCCGCGCGCTGGCCCGTTCACCCGAGGACGTCAAGCTGCAGTACAACCTAGGCGTCGCTGCCTACAAGAGCGGCGACTTCGCCAAGGCCGGCGATGCGCTCGATCGATCCCTGCACTCGGACCGTCTCGACTTGCAAGAGAACGCCTACTACGACCTCGGCAATGTTCTTTNNGATCTCGTGAAGCGAAGGCTGGCGGCGCTCGAAGAACAGCAGAAACAGCAAGACGAAAAGAAGAAGCAAGACGACAAGAAGGATGACAGGAAGAACGACAAGAAGAAGGACGACAAGTCGGGCAAGTCGGGCCAACAGAGCAAACAGGACCAGGCGGGAAAGCAGGGTCAGCAAGATCAGAAAGATCAGAAAGACCAGAAGAACCAGAAGGACCAAAAGGGTCAACAGAACCAGCAGAATTCTCAGAACCCCGGACAGCCGCAGCAGGGGACAGCCCAGCCGAAGCCTGCGGCGACTCCTGCCGGACAGCCGCCGGCAGGCACGGCGAACGCGGGCGATGAAGCGAGCCAGGAGCCGAGGGAGCCGGAGATTCCCGGAAAGCTCTCCAAGAACGACGCCAAGGAGCTTCTCGATGCCGTTCGTGGAGACGAGAAGCTGATGCCCGTGGCGCCCACTGGCCAGAATCGCCCGAGTGAAGACGATACGGTCAGAAAGGATTGGTGAAAACCATGCAATCGAACAAACAAGCCCACTTCAAACTCGCCGCCATCGGGGTGGGTGCGCTCTTGGCACTGGGGGGAAGTGCCGCCGCCTCGGGAGCCGAAGCGACGGCTGAGATAAGCCCGTCCCAGATCGCCCTTGACCAGGCCGCCGAGCTTCGCGTCGCCGCAGGCGATGACGGCCGACCAGCGGTCCCGCTTGTGGATGGTCTGCATTTTCAGCGCACGGGCCAAAGCACCGAGATGACCAATATCAATGGCGCTACATCGCAGCACACCTGGGTTCTCTATCAGGTCGTTGCCGATCGTCCGGGCTCGTACAGCATCCCGGTCGGAGGGCAGACGCTCACCCTCAAAGTCGGTCCCGCGGGCAGTGGAAGCGCGCTCACCGCGATTAGATCGAGAGCCGCTTTCTTGTCTGCCCCAGATGTTTCCGCGCGCCAAGGAAGCCAACAAGGCTCATTGGCTCTCCTTCGCGTGGTGCTGCCCAGCAAAAAGCTATTCATCGGGCAATCCGTGCCCGTGACGTTCAAGGCGTATTTCCGCGCCGGCACGGAGGTCACGCTTTCGGGTGTGCCGAGCTTGGGAATTCCTGCCTTCACCATCAACCATATGGAGGACAAACCCCGACAGAGCGTTGAATCCATCGCAGGTGTTCCCTATCGCGTCGCCACCTGGACGGGGCAAGCTTCGGCCGCGATGCCTGGGCGCTTCGCAACCCAGGCATCGCTACCGATCGTGGCGCGCTATCGCGAGGCTTCGCAACGACCCGCCGCGGATCCCTTTGCCGGCATGCTCGACGATGGCGACGCGTTTTCGGGCTCGCCCTCGGCGATGATCCGTTCCTTCATGAAGCGATCCGCCTTCGGCGGCGCTCTCGGCGACGTGTTCGGCCAGGTGCGGGAGCGCGAGATGACCCTGCGCGCGCCGGTGCAGGCGGTCGAGGTGTTGGCCCCACCCAGCAGAGGCCAGCCGGTCGGCTACAATGGCGCCGTCGGACGTTTCGACGTGCGCGCGAACCTGGCCCCGAGCTCAGGTGCGATGTTCGCGCCCATGACCTTGAAGATCGAGGTCACGGGGCAGGGCAACCTGGACCGAGTTGCGATTCCAGGGCTGGCCTCTTCGCCGAGCTGGAAAACCTATCCACCAAGCGCGAAGCTCACGCCGGAGGGTACCAAGATCTTCGAACAGGCGGTGGTGCCACAGGCGAGTGGCCAACTCGAGCTCCCCGCGCTGTCATTCAGCTTTTTCGATCCCGAGCGAAACCAATACGTGACCCGGGCGACCACGCCGATCATGGC
>PMLH01000240.1 GCA_003159055.1 Myxococcales bacterium | reverse complement strand
TTGGCGCGCTTCTCGCGCTCGGCTGATCAGCTCCTGCTGACTCATCGCCTGCTGTGGACGGTTTCGCGAGGAAAGAGAACACTCCAGCGTGATCGCCTGCAGGCTCTTCCGGTCGATGGCAGCAAAGAACGTGGCAAGATCTAGCTTGCCTTCACCGATGAAAGCGTGCCTGCGACCTTCGGCAAAATCCCTGAGATGGATGGTCTTCACGTTTTGCCCCAGGTGCCTGGCGGAGGGATGACCCCTGAAGAGATGATGATTTCCCGGCACTGCTTGAGCGGTTCCTGACCGCCGATATCGTGGTGTGGTCCACCCCCGTGTACTGGCAGGGAGTGTCAGCGCAGATGAAATTGAACGCCCTCCAGGTCGCGCAGGCGCGGGTCGAGGGCAGCTCGGACGCTCTCACCCCCGATGGATTTGCCTATGGATCCAACTCGGACGGCGCGGATTCATTAGGAGGAACGCAACGGGCGAACCTGCCGCGTCTTCAGCGCCGAGATTCTGGCCAGCGCCGTGAAGTCGCGGTCGTTGTGGAGAACAGGAATGTCGTGCCGGAGGGCGCACGAGGCGATGAGACAGTCGACGCTCGATCGCACCGTATAGCCCGCTCGGCGCGCGGCACGGAACAGTTGGGCGGCTTCGAGGAAAACGCCTTCGTCCATCGGGGACTCGACGGTGGGCATCGCGAGCAGGGCATTCCGGGCCACGCGGTAGCTGCTCTCGTCCCCGATCCCTTGCAGAATCTCCTGCACCACCGGCAGGCAGACCACGATCTCGTCGAAGGGAGCCAGGGATTCGAGATCGAGCGGATGCTGCCGGCGGAATACCTCTATCCAGATGGACGTGTCGACCAGGATCACGTCCGCGCGCCCCGCCGGCCCGGCTTCGCGCGGTTCGTGTTGTCGTCGCGCATCTCGGCCAGGTCGCCCTGCCAGGCCCCGCTACCGCGCAGAGACAGGATCTGCCGCGCACGCATCCTCCTGACGAAGTCGCCGAGAGCGGCATTGACCGTCGCCGAGTAGGTCTTCTCTCCTGCGAGCCTCGTGGCTTCGGCGAGCAGATCCTCATCAAGCACAAGATTCGTACGTTTCATACACACAGTATGCAATTGCCTGCACGGCGGGTCAAGGGGCGTCTGTCGTGTCTGTCTGTCGTGTCACTGCCGCGGCGTCGCGATCCCCACGACGCTTCCGTCTGGATCGGCCCGATACGTTCCCTTGGAGGAGTCCAGGATGACCATGCGGTTGCCCCACGGATCGGCCACCACCGCGCACTTGCCGATGGGGATGTCGAAGGGACGAACCACGACCTTGCCACCCAGATCATCCACTCGATCGGGACCAAGCCGGCCTATGCCTTGCTGCCCGCCGCCTTCATCAACCCCGGCGACGTGACCCTGTTCACCGTTCCGGGCTACCCCGTGTCCGCCACCTGGACCAAGTACCTGGGGCGCGTGGTCCACAATCTGCCGCTGCTCCCCGAAAACGACTTCTTTCCCAACCTCGACAACATCCCAGCCAGCGTGCTCGCCAGGGCCAAACTGTTGGTCATCAACTACCCCAACAGCCCCTCGGGGAAGGTTGCCACCCGCGCTTTCTACGAGAAGGTCGTGGCCTTCGCAAAGAACAACCACGTGGCGGTGGTCCAGGACGCGGCCCACCTGCCCTTCACGCACGGACAGAGGCCGCTCTCGTTCCTCGAGATCCCCGGGGCACTGGACGTGGGTGTCGAGGTCCACTCCATGAGCAAGGGCTGGCACATGATCGGATGGCGCCTCGGCTTCGTGGCTGGCAACGCCCTGATCGTAAAGGGTTATGGAGACGTGAAGGACAACACCGACTCAGGCCAGTTCAAGGCCACCCAGAAGGCAGCGGCCGCAGCCCTCGACGACGATGGCCTCTGGCAAGCAGCCCAGAGGAAGTACCAACGCCGATTGCAGCTCCTCGTGGCCGAGCTGCGCAAGCTGGGCTTCACGCTGAACGTCCCCGAAGGCACCTACTTCCTCTATGCCAGGGCGCCCAAGGGAATCGTCGGTGGCATCGACTTCGAAAACGCCGAGGCTGCCAGTCAATGGTTCATCCGCGAGAAGAGCGTCGTGACGGTTCCCTTCGACGACGTCGGTCCCCATCTCCGCTTCGCGGTGACCTACGAGGCACCCACCGAACCCGACGAGCTCGACTACATGCGGCTGTTCGCTGAACGCTTGTCGGGGACCAAGCTCAGGTTCTGAAGGTAGTCCAAACTCATGAGAGATAACTCGGGTCGCCGATGGTTCCTTTGATCACCGAGCGCCTCCTATTGAGAGCGCTGAGGGAGAGCGACCTCGAGTGCGTGTTCGCCATCCTGAATGACGAGACGACAACAGCCGGTGTCTCGTGGCGCCAGCGCACGCGTGAGGACGCTGGCGCATGGCTGGCGCGTAGGATCGAGAGTCAAAGAAGCCTAGGCGTCAGCATGTGGGGAGTCGAAGACCGAAGCAGCGCCGAAGTCGTGGGGCTCTGTGGCTTCTTTCCACACGAGTCGCAGCTCAGGACCGCTTCACCGAACGACTCCGAATTCGCGTTCGCGGTTCGCAAGGCGGCCTTCGCTCGTTACGCCGAACTGGCAGGGGGCTGGTGCGAGACCGAGTAACGCCGTCTTCAC
Source organism: Myxococcales bacterium (assembly GCA_003159055.1). Next base: position 1,096 of record PMLH01000240.1, on the reverse strand, counting down.
GCGCGCCGGTTCAATGCACACGCTTTTCGCATCATCTCGGCGGCTGGCGTGAACGTGGGCGTGCTCGCGGTACGCATCGAACCAGACCACATGAAGGTCAACCAGCTATTCATCCTGCCGGAGCACCAGGGCAAAGGTATCGGCGCCGCGTGTATGCAGCTCGTACTCGATGAGGCTCGCCGCCTCGACCTGCCAATTTAACACGAAGACCACGCTGAGCTTGTCGATCGGTGCGACCTTCGAGGCCGGTCCGAGCTGCAACGCGTGGAAGTAGCAGAGCCACGACAACCCAGTCGCCACGCCCGACAGCGCGAGGAACAGCCACGTTCGCCGCGACAGCACGCTCAATGCGGCGAGTGGCGTTGTCGCAAGCGCCACGCCCCAGGCGAACACCAACACCACCGTCGTGCGAATCGCCGTCGCGAGATTCGAGTCGACGCCAGTCACCCCGATCTTCGCCAAGATCGCCGTCAGTCCAGCGAACAGCGCCGAGAGCAACGCCCAGGTGAGCCAGTTCATGCCCTCCACGCAACTCCAGGGTTACTCGAACACGGTCAAGGCGGCGGGCCCGGTTCCTTTCGAGAAGTCCAGAACCTTTGCCTGGCTCACCCTCACCGCGTAGATGGCGCTATCGCCGAGTTGGCCCTTGTCGGCCCGCTCCTTGAACCGGGGGCTGCGCGCGCCGATGGCTGCAATCGCGACGGAACGTTCGGCGCCGTCAAGCAGGCGCGCAGTTCCGTTCACCACCAGGTTGCGAAGCTTGGGAAGCTCCTGCCCTTCCGCCAACAACTGCACGCTCACCCGGGGATCGCGCGCCAATTGGCCAACCTTGTTTGAACCCTGGCTGGTGGAAAAGTAGAGCGTGGTTCCTCGGATGGCCCACGAACCGAGGGATCGTACAACTGGGCCGTCCTCGGAGATGGTGGCCAGCGAGACGAAACGAACGCCGGCGGTCAACGAGTCGACAATTTCCGTGTTGAGATCTTGGAGACTTGGCATGAGAGGACTCCTTCGCTATTGCCGCATTGGATCGAGAAGTGTCGACGACAACCCGTCAGCAGCCGCGACGACCGATCCCATTGCGCGGTTTTCGATT
>PMLH01000092.1 GCA_003159055.1 Myxococcales bacterium | reverse complement strand
GGTAACCATGAAGAGCTACGCGGCAAACGAGATCCGAAACATTGCGCTCATCGGCCACGGTGGCGCCGGTAAAACCACCCTGGCTGAAGCCATCCTCTTCTGCACCAAGACCAACCAGCGGCTAGGCCGGGTCGACGACGACACGTCGACGTTCGACTTCGAGCCCGAAGAGCAGAAGAGGAAGACCAGCATCTCGGCCGCGGTTGGCCACGTGGAATGGAAGAAGAACAAGGTCAACATCATCGATACCTCGGGTAACGGCAGCTTCCTGGTCGAAACGCGCATCGCGCTCGACGTTGCCGATGCCGCGGTCCTGGTCATCTCCGCCAACGAAGGCGTGCAGGTCTACACGGAAAGCACCTGGGACATGGTCGAAGAAATCGGCTTGCCCCGCTGCATCGTCGTGTCGCGTTTGGACCGCGACAATTCAGATTTCGATACCGCGCTCGAGAACATACGCAGCTCGCTCACCACCAAGGCCGTCGCCCTGCAGCTGCCCATCGGCAAGGAATCCGGCCTGGAGGGCGTGGTGGACCTGATGACCATGAAGGCCTTCCGCTTTTCCAACGAAGGCCGCGACGTTTCCGTCGGAGAGATTCCGGCCGACATGGCCGACGCCGCCAAGAAGGCGCGCGAGGTTTTGCATGAGGCCATCGCCTCGGCCGACGATGCGCTGCTTGAGAAGTACCTGGAGACCGGCGCCCTGTCCGACGAGGAAGCACGCAAGGGGCTTTCCACTGGCGTGCGAAGTCGCGCGATCGTGCCCGTGCTGGTATCGTCCGCCGCGCTGGGGGTCGGGGTCCAGACGCTGCTCGACTTCGTGGTCGATGCCCTACCCTCGCCACTCGACCGCCCGGCCTGGAAAGGCACCCAAAACGGCGCCGAAATCGAGCTCGCCCCCGATCCGAACGCACCCGTGGCCGCGTACGTGTGGAAAACGGCGTCGTCGGATATCGGTCGACTCTCCGTGCTGCGCGTTCTCTCGGGCAAGCTGCAAAGCGACGCCACGCTGGTGTCGGTCAACCACGACGCCAGGGAGCGCTTCGGTCAGTTGTACTCTCTGCAGGGCAAGTCGCGCGAGACGGTCTCCGAGGCCTACCCCGGCGACATCGTCGCGGTGGCGAAACTGAAGGTCACCAAGACCGGCGATACCCTGGCCGACGAGAAGGCGCCCTTCGCACTGCCGCGGCCGATCATCCCGCCGCCGCTTATCACCTACGCCTTGCACCCCAAGAGCAAAGGCGATGAAGACAAGGTCGCGGTCAAGCTGAACGAAATCATCGATTCCGACGTCGCGGTCAAAGTTACCCACGATCCGCAGTCGAAGGAAGTCCTGCTCGGCGGCACCGGGCAGGTCCACGTCGAAGTCGTCGTCGACCGTCTCCACCGGGCGGGCGTTGAGGTCGAACTGCTGGCCCAAAAAATTCCGTACCTCGAGACCATCAAGGGCAAAGCCCAGAATATCGAGGGCAAGCACAAGAAGCAGNNAAGAAGCAGACCGGCGGCCGCGGCCAATTCGCCGTCGTCTATGTCGACATGGAACCCCTGCCCCACGGGGGCGGTTTCGAGTTCGTCGACGACATCGTGGGCGGTGCCGTGCCGAGGCAGTTCATTCCCGCGGTCGAAAAAGGTATGCGCAACCGCATGGCCAGGGGGGTTATCGCCGGCTATCGCGTGACCGACGTCAAGGTGCGCCTGTTCGACGGCAAGTACCACGACGTCGATTCCGATGCGCGCTCGTTCGAAATCGCAGCGTCCAAGGGCTTCCAGACGGCGTTCAAGCAGGCCAAGCCCTGCCTGCTTGAGCCGATCATGAAGATCAAGGTACAGTGCCCGAGCGACAGCATGGGCGACGTCATCGGCGACCTCAACCACCGCCGTGGACGCGTCGAGGGCATGGATTCCACGCCCAAGGGAGAAGTCATTAGAGCCACGGTGCCCATGTCCGAGACGCTCAAGTACTCGTCGGACTTGCGCTCCATCACGGGTGGTCGCGGCGGGTTCTCAATCGAGTTTTCGCACTACGACGAGCTACCCGCCAACCTGATGGACAAAGTCATCGCCGAATCGAAGATGGCGGCCGAAGAAGACGAGTAGGAGAGCGCGCGGAGGGGGACACGGAGGGCACAGAGGGTTTCTCTGTGCTCTCGGACTTCTCTGTGCTCTCATTCATTCATGAGAGTTCTATTCATTGGTGGCACCGGAATCATCAGCTCGGCTTGCTCGCGCGTGGCGGTTGAGGCGGGGATTCAACTGTTTCATTTGCGGCGGGGGAAGACCGGGCGGCCGGTTCCCCTGGGGATCAAGGTGCTCGCGGGAGACATCCGAGATGCAGCTTCCGCGCGGGCGGCGGTGGGCAATCTGAGCTTCGACGTCGTCGTCGACTTCATTGCGTTTACGCCCGAGCACATCGCGTTCGACATCGAGCTGTTCCGCGGGAGAGCTCAGCAGTACGTCTTCATCAGCTCGGCATCCGCGTACCAGACGCCGCCACAGAGCCTGCCGGTCACCGAATCGACCCCGCTCGACAATCCATTCTGGCAGTACTCGCGCGACAAGATCGCCTGCGAAGAGGCGCTGCTCGCCGCCTATCGGAAAGAGAAGTTTCCCTTCACCGTCGTGCGGCCGTCGCACACCTACGACCGCACCTTGTTCCCCTGTCACGGCGGTTACACCGTGATCCATCGCATGCGCCAGGGGAAACCGGTCGTGGTCCACGGCGACGGCTCGTCGCTTTGGACCCTCACCCACAACGAGGACTTCGCGCGCGCCTTCGTGGGCCTGCTCGGCCATTCGCGCGCGATTGGCGACACCTTCCACATCACCTCCGACGAGTGGTTGTCGTGGGACCAGATCCACTACTTGCTGGCTGACGCCGCGAAGACCAAGGCCGACATCATCCACCTGCCCTCCGAGATCATCGCCAAGCACGACCCCGACTGGGGCGACAGCCTGCTCGGCGACAAAGCCCACAGCATGATCTTCGACAACAGCAAGGTGAAACGCCTCGTGCCCGGCTGGGAAGCGAAGATCCCCTTCTCCCGCGGCGCCGCCGAAATCATGGCCTACTACGACGCCGACCCCATCCGCCANNCGCGACCATGGACAAGCTGGTCGAGGTCGCGCGGAAGTTGGAATAGCCCGTTCCTGCGTATTTGCTATTGACGCACCCCCCTCGACCGTAGTCTGCCTCTCGCCCAGTTCGCGTAGTTCGAGCGAGACGTGACCGCTTGTTTGGGGGAGCTCATGAAAACAGGTCTTCTGGCAGTAGCGTGCGCACTTCTGGTCTTCGTAGCGGCTTGTGAATCGAAGTTGCCTTCGAGCAACGGAGGCGGTTCCGGCAAGGGACCGACGGCGAAGATCAAAGCTCAATCAGACGATCCTGGCCAAGTGATTGTCGACGGTGGCCTCGCGGAGGTTCCACCGACCATCAGCTACACGGGGACGGGGACGCAAACGGCCACCGAAACGGTGACCGAAGTCGCGACCAGCACCTCGACGGTCACCCTCACGGTCACAAGCACCGTGACCTCGACAACGACTTCAACCGTCACCCTGACTCAGACCACGACGGCCACGGTGACTGGAACAAGCACCACGACATCGACGGCAACGGCGACTTCAACAGGAACAGCTACGACCACCGGAACACAGACGTATACGGCGAGCGCCACGACGACTGCGACACAAACCCAGACCCTCACGGCCACGTCGACAGCGATCGTGACGGCGACGCGAACCCAGACCTCGACTGCTACGCAAACCCAAACCGCAACCCAGACCGCTAGCGCGACGGCGACTCAAACCGGCACCGCGCACGGCACATACGTCCAGAACTACGTGCTAAGGGCCTGCGGCGAATTTAG
>PMLH01000309.1 GCA_003159055.1 Myxococcales bacterium | reverse complement strand
TGCGCGACGACGACCCGGCCTATCCCGCGCTCTACCTATTCAACACCATGGCCGGCGGCAGCCCCAGCTCGCGCATTTTCACGCGGCTGCGCCAAAAGGAAGGCATTTCCTACGGCGCCTTCTCACAGTTGCTCGCACACCCCATCGAGCGGAGTGGATTCTTCTTTGCCGGCGCCCTGGCAGCCCCCGCGGCCATGGACAAGGCGATGACCGGCATGCTGGCCGAAATCGACGGCATGGTGAAAGGCGGCGTCGGCGAGAAGGAAGTTGCCGACGCCAAGAAGAGCTACGCCAAGCTGTGGGAAGGCCACATCGCCGACGACGACTTCGTGGTTGGCGAGCTCGTCCAGGGCCTCTTCCTCGGCCGAACCCTGACGTATTGGAAAGACCTGAACAGCAAGATCGAAAAGCTGACGCCGGCCCAGATCGATGCGGCCGCCAAGCAATTCATCGATCCCGCGAACCTGTCGAAGGTCCGCGCCGGGGATCTGGCGAAGGCCAAGAAGCCGTAGGACTGCTGCCTACCAGGGCAACGGTTCGCCGAGGTGGAAGAATTGGCCGGTGGGGCCGCTCGCGGGCAGGGTGGCCAGCTCGACCGCGGTCCTCGCGCCGTCGGCCACCGCCATCGGTGCTCTTTCGCCCCCCATGTCGGTGCGGACCCAGCCCGGGTGCGCCGAGTTCACCTTCAGAGGGGTACCGGCGGTCTTGTACGCAAGAGCAACGGTGAACCCGTTGAGGGCGGCTTTTGATGCCGTATACGCCGGAATCACCGCTCCCTTGAACATGTGCGGCTTCTTCTGCAACGACGTCAAGGATGCGAGTACGCTGGAATGGTTCACGATGCGCCCCGCCGGGCTTTCCCTGAGAAGCGGCAACAGCGCATAGGTGACGGCCACCACGCCAAAAAGGTTGGTCTCGAAAGTCCGGCGGAACGAATCCACATCGTCGGTCTTCCCTTCCGCGACGCCCGCGTTGTTCACCAGCACGTCGAGGCGACCGAACTCGTCTTTGAAGAAGTCGGGCAGCTTGGCCACATCCTCGCTGCTCGTCACGTCCAGCTTGACCGCGTGGGCGTCGATGCCTTCCTTGCACAGCGCGGCCGCCGCCGCCGCACCTTTGACTTCGTCGCGCGCACCGAGCACGACGGTCAGCCCTTTCTTGCCGAGCTGTCGGGCGATTTCGAGTCCCAGGCCTTTGTTCGCGCCGGTCACGAGAGCGACGGTCTTGGCGGACATAGCTGCAATCATGGAAACCCCTTGGTCCAAGACGCGCAGCATATGCCAACGCCGGGCCGCAATGAAGCCGCACGTGCGGCCGAGTTCTGATAGAGGTAGGTACACCATGACCCACGACGGGAAACGCGCGCATCCGCTGCTCTGGGTGCCGAGCCTCTATTTCGCGATGGGCACGCCGATGATTGCGGTCTCGGTGGTGGCGGCCATCATGTACAAGAACCTCGGCCTCGGAAACGCCGAGATCGCCGCGTACACCGGCCTCATGTACCTGCCGTGGACCATCAAGCCGCTGTGGGCCCCTCTGCTTGAGCTGTTTCGAACCAAGAAGTTCTTCGTGCTCGCCATGGAGTGTGCGATGGCGGTCACCTTCGCGGCCCTGGCCTTCGCGCTGCGGTTGCCGGCCTACGTGCCGCTTTCGATTGCGCTGTTCTGGATCATTGGTTTTTCGTCGGCCACGCAAGACATCGCGGGCGACGGCGTGTACCTGACCTCGTCGACCGCGAAAGAGCAGGCAACCTACATCGGCATCCAGGGTGCCGCTTGGAATCTCGGCCGCGTGTTGGTGTCCGGCTCTCTGGTCAGCCTGACCAAGTTGCTTTTCGACTGGGCTGCCGCCGGCCAGCCCGCACCAGCGACCGGGCCACATCCCGCGTGGTTCGTGGCGTGGATGATCGTCATGCTGCTCATCGCGGGAATTCTTGGCGTGGCTGCGCTTTGGCATTGGCGCGTCCTGCCGCAGGGATCGAAAGCACCCGATGCCGCCCGAACCGTGGCCGAAGCGTTGCGCACCACCGGCGATGCGTGGGCGAGTTTTTTCCGCAAGCCACGCATCTGGATGATGATCATCGCGGTCTTCTTCTACCGTTTCGCCGAGGGCTTCATCGAAAAGATCGGGCCGCTCTTCCTCATGGACAAGCGATCGATCGGCGGACTTGGCCTCGACAACATGGTGCTAGGTCACATCAACGCCATCGGCACCGTGGTGTTCGTCGGCGGCACGCTGCTCGGTGGCTTTCTTGCCGCAAGGTTTGCCCTGCGGCGGGTCTTCGTCGTGCTGGCTTTCGCGCTCAACGTTCCACACATCACGTATTTCTATTTAAGCCACGCCATGCCCACCGACATGACGTGGATCGGCTGCGTCGTCCTGATCGAAAAGTTCGGCTACGGCCTGGGCACCGTCGGCATGATGCTCTATATGATGCAAGAGCTGTCGCCCGGCCGTTTCCGCACGGCCCACTACGCGTTCGCAACCGGGATTATGGCGCTCAACATGATGCTGACCGGAATGGTCAGCGGCCACATCCAAGTGCGCCTGCAGTACCCGATGTTCTTCGCTTTCGTGTTGCTGGCGTCGATTCCACCCATCGTGATCGCGTGGTTCGCGCCGTTCCGTCCCGCCGGGGACGCCGAAACGACAGCCGCAACAGCCTGACGCGGGCGAAGCCTACCGGCGTAAGCGCCTACGCACTTTGGGCGCCGGAGTGCGCACGCGCCTACGCGGATCACGTCCCATGCGCGCCAAAAGAGGACAGTTTCTATCGTATTTCCTGGACTTATGCAAAACACAGACTGCGCCAACGCTTGGCCGATTTCTTGCTTATGCGCCGGCTGCGCCTCAGTTCCAGGCGCTTCACCACCGAGGCAGACTTGCAAACAACATCCGATCCGATTCCCGCGCCCGCTTCGTCCGGCGCGGATTTGCATACAATTCTCCAAATCGTTCCGCCCAGAGATGCGCTGTCGTCTGGCGCAACCGCCCGAAGCTCGCAACATCAGCTGTCGGAACAGAATCTGGCGGCCCTGCGTGACATCGATCGACCGCTGTATGCGATTCGCGAAAGTCGCGCCACGCTGCTCACCGACCGAGCCCCCCGCACGCTCGACGGTTTGGTCGGCGTGATTCCCGCGGTTCGCACCGAGGCTTTCGGCTCGGTGGCGTTTCGCAAAGAGCACAATCTGCGCTGTGCGTACGTGGCGGGCGCGATGGCTGGCGGCATCGCATCGGTCGACTTGGTTGTCGATATGGCCCAGGCTGGTTTCCTGGGTTTCTTCGGTGCCGGCGCGCTTCCGCTCGATGCCATCGCGAACGCGATTCGCCAAATTCAGTCGCGTCTCGGACAGGGCGAATCGTACGGCATCAACCTGCTGCACAACTACTACGACGAGAGGGCCGAATGGGCGACCGTCGAGCTGTTCCTGTCGCTCGGTGTGACTCGCATCGAGGCGGCGGCCTTCGTCGCGATGACCGCACCGCTGGTCTACTACCGGGTCAAGGGCTTGCGGCGCAATGCCGACGGGAGGGTCGCAGTCCCGCACCACGTGTTCGCCAAGGTCAGCCGGCCCGAGGTGGCCACGCAGTTTTTGGCTCCGCCGCCGCGACAGTTGGTCGACGAGCTTTGTGCCGCGGGAAGGATCACGGCGGACGAGGCCGCGCTTGCGGCCGAGATACCCATGGCCAACGAGATCACCTGCGAAGCGGACAGCGGCGGGCACACCGACCGGCGACCGCTTTCGGTTCTTCTGCCCATGATGCTGCAGGAGCGCGAGGTCGCGCTCGCCAAGCACGGCTACGCCGAGCGGGGCATCGACATTCGCCTGGGCGCGGCCGGCGGGATCGGCGAGCCGCTGTCGGTGCACGCGGCGTTCGCCATGGGCGCCGACTACATCGTCACCGGCACCATCAATCAGGCGTGCCGCCAATCCGGCACAGCGGCCCTCGTGCGCAAAATGCTTGCCGAAGCATGCATGGCCGACGTCGCGATGTGCCCGGCCTCCGACATGTTCGAGATGGGCGGACGCGTCCAGGTGCTCAAGCGCGGAACCATGTATCCGCAGCGAGCCCAGCGCCTGTACGAGCTGTACAAGACCTACCCGTCCTTCGACGCGATTCCCGCGCCCGAGCGCAAGAAGGTGGAAGGACAGATTCTGCGCCGGCCGTTCGCCGAGGTCTGGCAGGAAACCGAACGCTATTGGATGTCGCGCATGCCCGAGGAAGCCGAGCGGGCGCGCGTCGACGAGAAGCACAAGATGGCCCTGTGCTTTCGCTGGTACCTCGGCATGTCGTCGCGCTGGGCGCGCACCGGAGAGGCGGGCCGTCAGGCCGACTACCAGATTTGGTGTGGCCCCGCCATCGGTGGACTTAACCGATGGACGCAAGGCACGGCCTTGGCGGATGCTGAGAATCGCGACGCCTCGGCGTTGGGGCGCGCCCTGCTGGTGGGCGCCGCGGTCTTGCAGCGGCGCGAGTTGGCTGCCCGTGCACGCGTCGATGGCCTGCCGACCGTCGTCGCGGCGATGAAGCCGAACGAAGCGTGGCTGACAGACGACACCGCCCGTGTCGCCGAGCCCAAGCCCGCACTGGCGCTGTAACGAACCCGTCAGACGATCGGCAACCCGCTGACGATGATGCTACGAAGCGCCGGGACCGGCAGCGGCCGTCCTTGCTTGCTCTCCTCGAACAGGATCTGGGCCATGGTGGCCGTGGTCAAGTCTCTGCCCGTGTTCTTGTCGAGGACCTGGATCTCGTCCCCCGCGCGGATGATTGCCGCTACCTGCGCCAGCGTGACGTAGTGGCTCTCCTGCGTGTCGTACAGCTTCCGGTTCCCATAGCGTCGGATGGTTCGCATGGCCGGAGGATTGCACAGGGGGCTTCGGACCGGAAGCCGAAAACGGATGCGGCTTGCGGCACCGTTCGAAGCGGCTCGAACACCTACTTGCAAAACAGGCTGAACCTGCCACTCGGGCCGTCTGCAGTCCGCAGCAGAAGAATCGGGTCCCAGAGCGCTGGCCCCTCTGGTATTTCGCCCGCCCAAACAGGTAAGGTCATTCCTGTTTTCCCCGGACCAGGAAACTGGCACACCGATCGAGCGTTTCCGGAAGATCCCACGATCCCAGAACCCTCATTTCATGGAGCAGACGATGAACCATCGACAACTTCGTTTCCACAACTGGACGCTTCTGCTGGGTTGCATGGCAGCGGTTGGCACCCTTGCATGTGTTGATAGCCCGAGGCCCGCCAACGGCGAAGCCGGTGCGAGTGGAACGGGCGGTCCGGGCAGCGGCGGCGTGCACCTAGGCACTGGCGGCGGCGCCGGAGGTGTCGATGGTGGCGGCATCACCTCGTCGGGAACCGGCGGCACCATTCCCAGCATCCCCTGCGCGACCGAGGCAGAGTGCACGGCCAGCGGGCTGGTCTGCGAGGCGGTCACGAAACACTGCGCCCAGTGCACGAAGACCGCCGACTGTCCCTCGGGCCAGCACTGCCGCGCCAACGTCTGCGTGAGCCTGCCGGCCGACTGCACCACCAGCCTCCAGTGCGGCACCGACAAGGTCTGCGATCCCGCGCGCGGGCTGTGCGTCCAGTGTGCGACGAAGGAGGACTGCACTGCAGCCCCCGGAAAGGATTGCGTCGCCAACACCTGCGTGCCATCGACTATCTGCGTCAGCTCGCTCGATTGCGGCACGAAGGTGTGCGATCCCACCAGCAAGAAGTGCGTCGACTGCGCTGGCGACAACGACTGCAATGCCCCGGGCGCCACCACCATCCAGCACTGTATCAAGAGCGTCTGCAAGCCGGAGTGCACCTCCGACAAGCAATGTACCCCGCAGGGCATGCTGTGCGACACGACCAGCAAGGTGTGCGCGCAATGCAAGTCGAACGCGGACTGCCCGGCTTCCTCGTTCTGCGACGGCGGCCAGTGCAAGCCCGACGTCTGCGACTCGACCGAGGCCATGTGCTCGGGCAACGGCATCGCTCAGTGCAACGCCGCGGGAAGTGGCTGGGCTGCGGTCAGCAAGTGCCCCGCGGACAAGCCGTGCCAGGCCTCCCGCGGCGCGGCGGCGTGCGGCGGCGTTGTGCCCGTTGACGGCGGAACCAACCCGGCGCCCATCGATGGCGGACTTTCCCCGAACGACGGCCCGATCACCGGGTGCACGACGGCCACGGCCAATCTCTGTGACGGCATACCGAGGTTCGACGGCACCCAGACGGTGGACGGGAAGGATGATGACTTCTGCCAAGTTCCTTTGTTCCCGTTCATCAAGCCGAGCGCTGCCGTGGTCAACAACTACAACAACATCCAAGATTCCGAGTTCCCGGTCATCAACGCACGGGTGGCCTGGTCGGCGGCCGGTCTGCACGCCTTCTTCGACGTCACGGATGCGAGCGTGCAATCGGTGGCCATGAAGGATCCGGGAGCGGCGACGCAGAAACCCTACCAGGGCGACTCCATCGAGCTGTTCTTCACCTCGAACGACACCCCGTCGGGCGCTCCAGGAAGCGACCCCGGCGCAGTCCATGTCACGCTCGCCGCCACCGGTCCCTCCGTGTCGGTGCGGACGACCAACAGCAACGGCATTTCGACGACGTATACCGAGCTACCGGCAGCGCAGTACAAGTCTGGGAAGACCGCTACGGGCTACGCCATCGAAGCCCTCATCCCCTGGGTGGGCGGGGCGCCCAGCGGCGGCAAGGTGCGGTTCGACCTCGCTGTCAACGTGGCGGACACCAACTGCAGCGGCGCCGACGACATGCGTGACGCCCAGATGGTTCTGCGCCAAAGTACCGTGAGCGGCCAGACCAGCTGTCCGGGCGGCGCCGAGGCCTGGTGCGACGATCGCACTTGGTGCTCGACGACGCTGCAGTAGCCTGGTCGATTTCTCGCGGCCGGGCCTGTCCGTCGCCAAGCTGTCATCCGGCCCGAGGTCGTGAGGCTGTAGATCCCCATCAGATCGGCGGCGGCCCTGCCGCCCATGCAATTCGGCTCTTGACATTTACTTAACCTTGGTTAACTATTTGCCAATGGCAAGTAACCGCGCATCCCTCGCCCTGGCCCACGAGGCCATCGCTTGCCTCGGGCGGCTGACCGACGCCTTCCAGCAGCGGCGGGAACAGCTCGCATTGTCAGTCGGGCTCAGCGACGGACAGTGGGGCGTGATGGAGGAGATCGCGCGCGAGCATTTCATGCCGAGCATGTTCGCCAAGACCCGTGAAAGCTCGGCCGCTGCAGTTTCCAAGACCCTGCGCCAGCTCCTCGACAAGGATCTCATCAGCGTGACCTTGTCGAAGTCCGACGGACGCCAGCGCGCCTACGTGCTCACCGCCAAGGGCAAGCGCGTGATGGAAAGCCTGCGCCAGGGGCGCGAGCTGGCCATCGAGAAGATTTGGCTCACACTTGACCGCGACGGGCTGGAGAATTTCGCCGCCTTCGCCCAAACCCTTACCCTCCGCCTCGAACAGTACGGAACCCGGAAGCAAAACTGAGGACAGCAAACCATGGCCCAAACGCTCTACGAAAAAGTCTTCAACCGACACGTCGTCCGCCACTTGCCGTCGGGGCAAGCCCAGTTGCTCATGGGTTTGCATCTGTTGCACGAGGTGACCTCGCCGCAGGCCTTCGCGATGCTGCGTGAACGCAAGCTGAAGGTGATGTTTCCCGGGCGCACCTTTGCCACGGTCGACCACATCGTGCCGACCCACACCAAGCTGCGCCCGTATGAGGACGCGATGGCGGAAGAAATGCTGCAAAGCCTGGAGAAGAGCGTGCAGGACTTCGGCATCCGATTCTTCTCGCCGGCCGCCAACGAGAACGGGGTCGTGCACATCATCGGGCCCGAGCGCGGGCTCACCCAGCCCGGCATGACCATCTGCTGCGGCGATTCCCACACCGCCACCCACGGCGCGTTTGGCGCCCTGGCCTTCGGC
>PMLH01000110.1:624-3313 GCA_003159055.1 Myxococcales bacterium | reverse complement strand
GGCGCGGTGGTGCTGGCCACTGGCTACAAGACCATGCCGGTCGCCAACTTCTCGGAATACGGCTACGGCAAGTACAAGGACGTCATCGACGGCATGAAGTTCGAACGCCTGGCGTCCGCGTCCGGCCCCACCGGCGGCGCCATCAAGCGTCCGTCCGACGGCAAACAGCCCGAGCACGTGGTCTTCATCGCCTGCGCGGGCAGTCGCGATCGTTTGAAGGGCGTGCCCTACTGCTCGAAGATCNNAGACGGCGTGAAGTACGTGCGCGGTCGCGTGTCGCGCGTGTACGAGGAGAACGGCCAACTGGTGGTGAAAGGCGTGGATACCTTGCTCGGCGCCGAGCCGGTCGAGATCCGCGCCGACATGGTGGTGCTGGCGACGGCGGTGCAAGCGCAAGACGGCGCCGAAGAGCTGGCGCAGACGCTGCACGTGTCCTACGACCCGTACAAATTCTTCGCCGAGGCGCACCCCAAGCTGCGTCCGGTGGAAACCAACACCGCGGGCATCTTCCTGGCCGGCGCGTGCCAAGCCCCGCGCGACATTCCCGAAACCGTCGCCCAGGCGAGCGGCGCCGCGGTCAAAGTCGCCGGCCTGTTCTCGCAGCCCGAGCTGACCCGCGAGCCCATCATCGCCGTGGTCGACCGCCAGCCGCCGCCGGTGTTCTCCCACTGCGTGGGCTGCTTTTTGTGCAAGTCGGCGTGCCCCTACCAGGCCATCGAAGAGGAACAAATCAAGAATCGCAGCGGCGACGTGCTGAAGGTCGTGGCGAAAGTGAACCCTGGCCTCTGCCAGGGTTGCGGAACCTGCGTGTCGACCTGCCGGACCAAGGCCATCGACCTGCAGGGCTTTAGCAACGAACAAGTATTCGCTGAATTGATGTCCATCTAGAGCGTGGAACTGACCATGGCTGATCAATTTGAACCGAAGATGACCGCTTTCGTGTGCAACTGGTGCACCTACGCNNCGCTGGATGGTGTTCCGCGACCTGATGGACTTCATGGGCATCGATCTGCGGCGCGTGACGTTTTCCTGGGTTTCGGCCGCCGAGGGCGCCAAGTGGGCCGAATTGGTCAACGAAGCGACCAACGCCGTGCGCGCGCTGGGACCGTACCAAGAAATTCAGCAACTCGCGGCTGTGGGGATCGACTGATGGAAGAGCTGCGAAACAAAGCCAAGGAATTGCTGGCGGCCGGAACTGTGAAGGTCGTCATCGGCTATGGCAGAGGCACCGGCGATGTGCGAAGACCGATCTTCGTGCGTTCGGCAGACAAAGCGGGGGACTTGGTCTTCGACGCCACCTGCGCGCAGAACTTGGCGACGTACCTGACCAAGGCCGAAGTGCGAGCGATGGGCCGCATGGCGATTGTTGCCCTGCCATCCACCTTGCGCAGCATTCTGCAATTGGCGGCGGAAAAGCAATTGCGCGAAGAGAATGTGCTGGCGCTGGCCGTGATTGAGGGCACGGTGAAAGAACTGCCCACCTTCGACGCCGTCGAACAAACCGTTGCGACGATTCCGGACGCCATCTCCGCCGCCGATCAGGCGATGATCGACAAGCTCACCGCCATGTCAGTGACCGACCGCCGCGCCTTCTGGGCGGCCGAGCTTGGCCGTTGCGTGAAGTGTTACGCCTGCCGGTCGTCTTGCCCCATGTGCTACTGCGAGCGCTGCACCATGGACAGCAACCGCCCGCAGTGGATCCCGGTCGCCAGCCACGCCATCGGCAATTTGGAATATCACATGGTGCGCGCCATGCACCTCGCCGGCCGCTGCGTCCAGTGCGGCACCTGCGGCGCGGCCTGCCCGGTCGGCATTCCAGTGCATTTGCTTACGTTCTTCGCGGAAGGCACCGTGCGCCGACAATTCGGACAAAGAGGCGGCGGCAGCGCCAAGCTCGACTACGCCATGTCGACCTTCAAACCCGACGACAAGGAAACCTTCATTCGGTAATCGACCATGAGCGAGAAATTCATTGTCATTGAATCCGCGCTCGGCAGTCTTGTCGACGCGATGGTGAAGTCCGGCCGCCGGGTCCTTGGGCCGAAAAAGGTCGCAGAGCGGATCGAGATCGCAGAGATCAAGACGGCCGCTGAATTGGCGATGAAAGGACAGTCGATTGTCTCGGCCAAGGGGACGGTGTTCCCCAAAGTTGAACGGCTGATGAAATTCAGGTACGAGGGCAAGAACGTCGGCCTGGACGACGTGGAACCCAACGCCTTGCCCACGGTGCTGTTCGGCGTTCGCCCGTGCGAGGCGCGCGCCTTCGCCGCTCTCGATGTGGTCTTCAATTGGGACTACNNCGCGCATGGCCAACACCACCGTGGTCGCCATCAGCTGCAACCAAGCCGATGAATCGTGTTTCTGCACCTCGGTCGGCTCGCGCCCCGACGATGCTCAAGGCAGCGACATCTTGCTGTCGCGGCTCAAGGGCGGCGGTTTCCTCGCCGAGGTTTGCACCGACAAGGGCAAGGCCCTGGTCGCGCTTGCCAAGGGTGCTTTCCAGCCACTGTCCGGCGCTGCCGACGTGGTTCCGCCTGCCACCGTCGCACCGGCCTTCGACGCCAAGGCGTTGGAGCAAAGACTCGCCGGCAAATTCGACCATCCGGTGTGGCTGGAGCAAAGCCTGCGTTGCCTCGGGTGCGGCGCATGCGCCTTCGTGTGCCCCACCTGCGTGTGCTTCGACATTCAA
>PMLH01000110.1:0-517 GCA_003159055.1 Myxococcales bacterium | reverse complement strand
CATGAACCTGAAGCAGCACCTCGCCGACGCCTCACAGGGTTAAGTCATGGAAGCAAACATCTACAAACCCTACCTCATGCGCATTGCCGCCGTCACCGACGAAGCCCCCGGCGTGCGAACCTTCCGCCTGGAATTCGCCGACACCAAAGAAGGCGAAGCGTTCAAGTTCAGCACCGGACAATTTGGCCTGTACAGCGCGTTCGGCGAAGGCGAAAGCACCTTCTGCATCGCCTCGTCGCCCACCCGCAAAGGCTACATCGAGTGCACCTTCCGTGAAACCGGTCGCGTGACCAGCAGCCTTGCCGACAAAGACGTCGGCGACACCATCGGCTTCCGCGGCCCCTATGGCAACGTCTTCCCGCTGGAGAAGTGGAAGGGCAAAAATCTGATCTTCGTCGCCGGCGGCATCGCCTTGCCGCCCTTGCGCAGCGTGATCTGGAACTGCCTCGACCTGCGCGACTCGTTCAAAGATATCACCGTGGTCTACGGCGCACGCGGCGTGAACGACCTGGTCTAC
>PMLH01000588.1 GCA_003159055.1 Myxococcales bacterium | reverse complement strand
CCTGCACGCTCTCGATGTAGTTGACCCGCTCGATTTGCACATCCACCAGCTCGATGCCGTAGTCGGGCATGACCTGGGAGGCATGTGCCAGAATGAGCCGCGTGATCTTGTCGCGGCCGAGCTCGACCTGCCGCATGGCCTCGGCCTCCATCACGTCCTCGACCTCTTCCGCCTTCTCGAACGCGCGGTTACTGACCCGCACCACCTCGATCAAGTTGTGGTTGGCAATGACGTTTCTGGTTTGTCCGTCGATGATGTCGTCCAGCCGCGACTGCGCTCCCCGTTCGTCGTGAAGGCGCTGAAAGAACAGCAGTGGATTGGCGATGCGCCAGCGTGCGTAGGTTTCCACCCAGATGTACTTCTTATCGCGGGTAGGCACCTGGTTCGGGTTGCCATTCCATTCCAGCCAGCGCTTGTCGAACACGTTGGCCTCTTGCGCGAAGGGAATCTTCACATGCAGACCAGCCTGGGTGACCGGCTGGCCGATGGGCTCGCCGAACTGGGTGATCACCACCTGTTCGGTTTCAGACACCGTGTACAGCGCCGACGACAAGGTCACGATGCCAAGCACCGCGATGCCGAGCGCGATCCAAACCGACCGAGCCTTCATTGCTTCACCTCCTGCACGGAGCCCAGCGGGAACATGGGCAAGATGCCCTTGGCCCTTTCGTCGAAGATGAGCTTCTTGCCCGCGCTCGGCAGGGCTGCCGACAGGGTTTCGAGGTAGATGCGCGTGCGCGTGACCTCGGGTGATTTGCGATATTGCTCTTCGAGCGCGATGAAGCGTTGGGCGTCGCCCTTGGCGCGATTGACCCGATCGACCGCATAGCCTTCCGCCGCCTCGATCTTCTGCTCGGCGAGCCCGCGCGCCCGCGGAATCTCCTGGTTGTATTCCGCCCAGGCCTCGTTGATCGCGCGCTCGCGCTCCTGGATCGCCTGGTTGACCGCATTAAAGGAAGGTTTGACCGATTCCGGCGGATCCACGTCCTGCAGAACCAATTGCTGCACGGAGATGCCGTTGTCGTAAAGCTTGCACAAGCTCGACAGCAGTTCCTTGGCCTTCGCCGCGATGGCTTCGCGCCCGACGGTGAGCAGCTCGGTCACGCTGTGGTCGCCCACCACCGTACGCATGGACGCCTCGGCCATCAAACGGAAGGTTTCGTCGACATCGCGTAGTTTGAAAAGATACTTGTAGGGATCGGAGATCTTGTACTGCACGATCCACGCGACCGTCGCCACGTTAAGGTCGCCGGTGAGCATCGACGATTCGCCCTGCGTCTTTTCATCCTTGTGAAACGTGCTTTGAATGGCGGCGCGCTCGGTGCGGAAGCCAAATTCCTGCTTGAGCTGCCGCTGCACCGGCACCTTCTGCACGCGCTCGATGCCGAACGGGATCTTGGGGTGTGGGCCCGGGTTGCTGGTGCGCACGTACCGCCCAAACCGCGTCACCAGCGCAACCTCCTCCGGCTCCACCTGGTAGTACGAGCCGACGAGCGTCACCAGCACCAACACGCTGGCGGCGATGATCAGCAATGTCCGCCGCGAGGAACGCAGCCGATCGCGTGCCTCGCGCGCCATGCGAAAGAAGTCCTCCGGTCCAAAGTCGACTCCACGATTGGGCATGCCCCTTCTTAGCACACGGCAGCCCGTGGACGTGGAGCAGCGTACGGGCAACGCGTCTACGTGTCGGTGCAACCTTCCGCACGCTCATGCCCACGCGCGGCGCCGCGGTACCGGCGGTGCGCGTGGTTCGCAGCGCAACGGCAAGGCCTCCGCCGAGCCAAGGGTTCACAGCGTGCGCACGTCCACCCAGCGCATGCCGGCTCGACGCGCGGCCTCGACGCCAAGGTCGGTGTCTTCGTAGACCGTGCAGTCGCTGGGCCTGACGTCGAGGCGGCGGGCGGCTTCCAGGAAGACGTCGGGCTCGGGTTTGTGCTTGACCGTGTCTTCGGCCCCGACGATCACGGAAAACCAGTCGAGGATGCCGATACGACGCAAGGTCATCTCGACCATGTGGCGGTGACCGCCCGAGGCGACTGCCATCGGCGACCGCCCGCGCCCATTGCGCGCGACCTCCACGACTTTCTCAATGGGGCGAATCTCGGACATCCTCGCGATGAACGCCTCTTCCTTGAGGCGGGTCAAGCGCTCTACGTCCGGGACCTGGCCCACCTCGGCGAATAGCTTCTCGAGGATCCTGCCCGTCGGCATGCCACCCATCGCATAGAAGCGATCTTCTGGGAAGGCAATGCCGTGCGGCTGCAGGATCTCGACCCACGCGCGGTAGTGTGCCGGCATGGTGTCGGCCAGGGTTCCATCGCAGTCGAAGATGAGAGCGCTCACGCCGGCTTTCATAGCAGAGCGCGCGCGACTTGGCGCATGCTAGCCTGTGGCTAACTTCACCCGACGATACTGAAGACGAGTGAGTAGTTCGGCCTATCCAGTTCATAGAGTCCCGTAGACCGCACCTCCGCACGGTGGAAGGTCTCCCTCACCAAGGCAACCACGCGACAGCCCCTCCACTTCGATTTGCCGAGTTGGGCGCAAATGGCGCGCCCGGTTGAGCCCACGCGGCACGCTTGATGCGCACGGGTCACAACTCGCGGCGCGACGCTCGTCTTCGGAGCGTCACGGGGTGATGCGGCCTATCTTGTTGCTTCCGCCCTCTGTGAACCAGAGATTGCCGTCAGGGCCAGCGGTGATGTCAGCTGGATAGCTCTTCGCGGCGGGAAGCAGAAACTCGGTGATTGCGCCGGTTGGGGTGATCCTGCCGAGTTTGTTGCCCTGTCCTTCGACAAACCAAAGATTGCCATCAGGTCCCGCGGTGATGCCGTACGCGGTGATGGCGTAGAGGTCACTTTGGGCAGTTGGAATCGGAAACTCGGTGATCGACCCCGTGACGCTGATGCGGCCAATGCTGTTGGCACCGGGATCAGTGAACCAGAGATTGCCGTCAGGGCCAGCGGTGATGTCAGCCGGATGGCCGCCAGCGGAAGGAAGTGGGAATTCGGTTACGATGCCCCACGGCGCCATGCGGCCGATCCTACCGGCATCGTATTCAGTGAACCAAAGATTCCCGTCTGGACCCGCAGCAATGTACCCAGGGCCGCCGTTGAGCCCGTTGGCCAGACTCGGGACAGAGTATTCTTTGATGGTAACGGTGGGCGAAGAAACGTCATCGGAGCCCACTATGCGGCCGATCTGGATGGCCCAGGCTTCGGTAAACCAAAGACCATTCCCCGGCGCAGCCGCTATTCCGGCGGGCTGGCTCCGCGCCGTCGGAACCGCAAAATGCGTGATCATCCCAGCTGGGCTGATGCGTCCGATGTTGTTGCCACCGAGTACGCTGTATGGCGCCCGCTGAGATCCCCTCTCGGTGAACCAAACGTTGCCGTCCGCACCCGCGGCGATGTCCGTAGCCCCGCTGAAGGCGGGAAGAGCGAATTCCGTGATCGTCCCGTCGGGCGTAACACGTCCGATATTGTCGCCGTCGAATTCAGTGAACCAAAGATTACCATCCGGCCCGGCCGTAATACCAACCGGCCCGCTGCGTGCGGTAGGGATCGGGAATTCGACAATCGTGCCCGCGATCGGAATGCGTTCCCCAGTCTCGATGCTCCCACCCGAGCCGGCCGCGCCAGCAAAACCCAGCACGCCACCTGTGTCAGTTCCGCTGTCCCCAGTAGGCCATGTGGCCCGCAAGGGGTCCGCGCAATCTGCCAGAGCCAGGAATCCAAGAACGCAGACCACGACGAGAAACTCGACGCGTCGTTTCGGGGAGGATGGCGCCGGTCGCGTCGAACGCCCCGCGTGCTTCTGCCCAACTGGAGCCCATTGCCTCACTGTCTGGATTATACGCTCGCTTCTCCAGAGAAACAGCTCCATTGGTCAGGATGGTCGAGTTCCAAAACTACTTGAAAGAAACTGGCCACACTCGTGGGGTGGGCGAAGTACTTGATTCTGGCTCCGTAGCGCGCACCCGCTAGTCATCCGTTGGACAGTGTGGATAATGTGATCGCCACCATCCGACACAAAGACAGTATATGAGCCTTCCAGGCCGCACCGGACCTTCAACCAGGTGCAACGAACGACTTATGCGGGTTGTCGGGCTGCGTGACTCTCGAACGCGTGCGCCTGACCAGAATTACGCTGGCCGTGGTTCCGGTGCCGACCAAGAGAAATAACACGAACCAGCCGAAGGTGCGGTGGTCCTTGGTGTCGTAGAGCCAATGATCCATGCGTACGCGTTCGTAGGTGCCCTTGCCCTCCAGGGGCAGCCGGGTGTGCCGTCTCCAAGGCGCGTCCTGCGATGCCTTCTGCCAGCTGTCGCCGAACGGCACGTGCCGAAAAAGCCAAAGGTGCCCGAGGATCGGCTGGAACGGCCCCAGCCACACCGTCGGATAGACATCCTCGAAACACCCTTCGCAGAAACCGCCCTTGTCGACGGTCAGCGATGCCGTGCGGTTGGGCTGCCCAAGCCACTTGGTGCGCACGTCGAGCGCAATGCGCAGGTAGTGGTCCCAGTAGAAGGCGTTGCCGAGCACCTGGACAAAGATTCCGGCCGCAAGAACCAGCGCGGCCAGCGACCGCCGCGGCCAGCGCATGCAGGACAGGAAAGAAACCACGGGCAACAGAAGCACCGGGACTGCGAACACGATGTAACGCGGCCCCCAGGCCCAGTCGCCCGGCCAGGACGGGAAGCTGCCGTAGAACAACACCACCGGCAGAATCGTGACCAGCATCGCCCAGACCGTCGCGCGGTGCCTCCGCCAGAAGCTCGGCAACCCCAGCAGGGCCAGCAGCAAGGGCGGCGTGTAGAGGAAGATGCTCTTGCCCGGCGAGAACAAGAAGCCCCACAGGCTGACCAGCAGGTTCTCCACCATCACGCCGCCGACGCCCTTGTATCCGGTGTTGGTGATGCTGCCGAAACGGATGTAGTTGTAGAGAAGCACCATCATCACGCCCGGCAGCAGTCCAAGCCCGGCGAACAGCAGCACGCGAACCAGCGGGCGCAAGCTTCGCCAGTGCACGACGACCACCACGGCGAACGCGCCAGGCAACGACAGCGCATAGATATATTTCGTGTTGAGCAGCATGCCCGCCCAAAGCCCGGTAAGCAGCGCCGTCCTCTGGTCCGGGCGCTTGAGCAACTGCGATAGTTCCAGGAAGAAGCCCGTGAAGCAAGTGACTTGAACGATTTCCGTGAACGGATAGCGCGCGTAAACCCACACCATGCTCGCCCCCGCAAGCATGGCAGCGGCGAACAACGCCGTGCGGACGCGGGCGCCGTGGCGAAGACACATCCTGAAGAACAGCCACACCGTGAAGGCACCCAGCAGCGAGCCCGCCACGTGACAGGCCAGCGCATCGACGATGTGCAAAACCTCGGGGCTGACCTTGAAATGCGAAACCAGCCCACGCAGGGCTGCGCCAGGCACGTGCAGCAGCGATGGCAGCAGCGGCTGCGCGGCGTAGAAGCGGCCGCCGCGGCCGGCCGGCGCGTCGGACGGCCAGCGCGTCCTGACCGAAAATCCATGGCCAGCTACGATCGACTCGGCAACTTCATAGACCGGGCGAGCGTCCCCCCAAGGGACTTCGCGGCTCATGCTCGCGAAATTCAAGCAGGCCACCGCGACAAACAGCAGCAGCCCCAGCGGAAGCCGCGCCAAGCGGCCGCGCCCCTGCCCCATCGACTCGGGAATGCCTTCCGAATTCATGTGCCGGGAAATCCTGACAGCGTCAGCCGTCCATAGCCAAGACTGGTGCGCGGCGCGTGCGCGCAACCACCGTCGCGTCGATAAAGCTGGTACTGCCCGCGCGTGGCGATGCTTTGGTAGCGTCCGTCGTCCATTTTGTGGCCTGGGCCGAGCACGACGTAGTTGGCGGCGTCATAATCGCCGCGCCCGCCGGTCCACAGAATGGGCACGCGGCGGTGCAAGTAAGTGTACGCGCCCGTCCAGTAGGCGTTCATGGTTGGCGCTGCCAGTCCGCAAATGTCCGCGTGCGTTCCCGCATGGGCGAAGAGACGATTTCTCTCATCAAAGGCATGCCAGACCAAGGGGGAAGTGGGACCGCCGTTGGCCGAGCTGTCCATCGGCTGCCTGATATCCGCGAACGTCACGTGGGGAGCGTGTCCAAAGAACAGCGCCAAAAGTGCGAGCCCGACTGCCGAGGTCATGGCCATTTGCTGTCGGTGCGGCAACGGAAGGCGGTCGAGGAGCCGCGCCAATCCGACCGCGGAGCACATCAGAAAGAGCGGCAGGACCGGAAAGATGAAGCGCAGCTCTTTATGGGGGATCGCTGAATGCGCGCCGACGAAAACCAGCGCCAGCAAGGCGACCGGCCAGACTCGACGAAGCCCAACCAGGAATCCGAGGCCCAGCACGATCAGCGATGGACCGCTGCTTGCCAACAGGGTACGCAAATAGAATCCGCGCGTCGCGACCCCCCACTGATTGGCGCCGCTCTCGACCACGTTGAAGCGCACGTACACGACAAACGCCTGAAACGGTCGGCCCCAGGTCACCCAGTCGAGCAAACCTCCAAGCCCGACCACAAGCCCGACGCCGGCCGCGACGAGAAGTGCGACGGGCAGGCTACGGCGCCACGCGACGATGAGAAGCACGACCGGCACCAGCACGACGATCTGGTAGCGAAGCAGGGTCGCGAGGCCGAGCAATGCGCCGGCCGCAACCAACACCGGGGCGGGTTTCCACCACGGAATCGCGGCCAGGTTCCTCGCGCGCCAGACGTGCCTGCCGGTCGTTCCCAGCCCCCAGGGCCAGAGCAGCCACAGTCCCCAGGCGACAAAGGGCGCGCAGGCCACCTCGGACATGGCCCGGCTACTGTACAGGAGGCTCGCCGGAAAGGCGGCCGCGATGAAGCCCAGCACCACGACCCCAGACACGCCTGCCGCCGCATAGGCGATGCGCAGCATGGCGTACAGGCCGAGCGTCGATAGCAGCGCAAACGCGATCTTCATACTGATGGCCAGCCCGGCCCCGCTGCTGATCCCGCACACAGCAAGCGCCTTCATCACCCCGCCGATGGCGCCCGGCAATAGCCAAGAGCGCGCCCCGGCTTTGAATTCCCACGGGATGAGCCCGTACCCGAAGGCGAGGCGATGCCCTTGCTCGAGCGTCTGGAAAACCTCGTCCGCCCAGATCATGCCCTGGTCGGCCACCGCGAGGTAGGCCCTGGGAAGAAAGATCGCCGCACATACGCCGAGCCACAGCCAGGCGCGCATGCTTCGAGAGACGGGACGAATCACGGCGCAAGAATGCACGGTCGCAACGCCGGGGTCCAGAGAGATGGACACCAGCCTGCCCCATCAGTTCCCGACGAGGCCCGGCACGACGGAAGGCCTGGTTCTTCTACGCGTCCACGACCGGCGAGTTTGGCGCAGACACCGTGGTCACGCGCACGAACGACGCGGCAAGGTCCTGGTTTTCTTTGTTGCCGAGAATGCGCGCCAGATCATCGGCTGACGCTGGCATCGGTACGCCGAGCTTGCTCTTGAACTGGGCCACGCGCACGGCGCTTTCTTCGATCCGCCGCCGAACCTCCGCCCTCGCCTCGCCCGCCTTCACCAGCGCCTCGAATGCGCGCAGCTGCCGGTCTTCGGGCTCGCGCACGAGGAAATGGTCGACGCCGGCGAGCAGGCTTTCCACCACCAGCTCTTCCACCGAGTAATGGTCGGCCACCGCGCGCATGCCGAGGTCGTCGCTCACCAGCATCCCAGTAAAACCGAGCTCGTCTCGCAAGATGTCGTGGGCGATTCGTCTCGACAACGTGGCCGGCAGCCTCGCATCCCAGGCTGGGTACAGCACGTGGGCGGTCATGACGGCCTCGATGCCGGCGCGGGCGGCCGGATCGCC